>JALGWI010000093.1 GCA_025774245.1 bacterium | reverse complement strand
CGGCTCCGAGGGTGCGGCCCGGCCGCCCGGACTCCCGCGATCTCGACGGGAATCGATCTCAGCGAGAGTGGCGGAACTGGTAGACGCGCTGGATTTAGGTTCCAGTAGGGAGACCTGTGGGGGTTCGAATCCCCCCTCTCGCACCAGGAAGGCCGGGAAACCCCCGGCGTCGGGGCCTTCCCGGCACCGGGCATGGTTCATGCAAGTTACAAGGAGACTCATTTGCTGATACGACTGGAAGAGCTGGAAGACTGGAAGAGGAAGCTCCGGGTCGGCCTCCCCGAGGCCGACGTGGGGAAGAGGATCGAGGAGCTCCTCAAGGAGCTCGCGGCAGGCGCCGAGGAACCGGGGTTCAGGAAGGGCAAGGTCCCCCGGAACATGGTCGAGCGCAAGTACGGTGAGAAGGTCAAGGTTGAGGCGATCGAGTCCCTGATGGGCGACGCCTACGTCGCGGCCATCAAGGAGGCGGGCATCCACCCGATCTGCGATCCGATCGTCGACTCGGTGGAGCACGTGCCGACGGACGGGCACTACCACTTCACCGCGACCGTCGAGGTGCGTCCCGAGATCGAGCTCAAGGACTACCAGGGTCTTTCGTTCACCGAGCGCGTGCCGGTCGTCTCTAATGAGGACGTCGAGCGCGCGCTGGCCGAGGTTCGCGAGGGGCACGCCGACCTCACGAGCGTTCCGCGTCCCTCGATCGAGGGCGACTTCGTGGTCGTCGACTACGACCGCCTCGACGAGGACGGGAAGCCGGTCGCCGAGGCGAAGGTCAAGGACTATCCCTGCGAGGTGGGGAAGGGGCAGATTCCGCCCGAGCTCGACAAGGGGCTCCTTGGCGTCTCCGCCGGCGACGGGAAGACGATCGCGATCAGCTACCCCGACGACTACGGGGTCGAGGCTCTCGCCGGGAAGGCGGTCCAGCTCGCGGTCACCGTGAAGGACGTGATGGAGAAGCGGCTTCCGCCGCTGGACGACACGCTCGCGTCAAAGGTCGGCAAGTTCGAGACGCTCCTCGACCTCCGGGTCGGCATCAGGAACAGCCTCGAGGCCGAGGCGAAGAACTGGGCTAGGCAGAGGCTCGAAGAGGAGATCGTCCGGACGTTCATCGAGAAGAACCCGTTCGTTCTGCCGGAGTGCCTCGTCGAGGAGAGGCTCGAGCGCATGTACGAGCGCGTCTCGAAGAGCCGCCGCCCCGGGGAGAAGGAGATCGACCGTGAGCAGTTCCGCGAGGTCTACCGACCCGTGGTGGAGCAGCAGGTCAGGTCGGGGCTCATTCTCGGGACGCTCGCGAAAGAGCACGGCATCGATGTCGCCGCCGAGGAGATGCAGGCGCGCATCGCGGCGATCGCCGAGCAGCAGGGGAAGAAGCCGGAGCAGCTTCTCGAGGATCTGAAGGGCACGGACGCGCTCTCGCAGATCGAGAACGACATCTGGCTCGAGAAGGTGCACGATCTCATCGTCGGCTTCTCGAAGATCACGACCGAGCCGTTCGAGCCGCCCAAGCCCGGCGAGGGCGAGGAGGCGGCCGTCGAGCAGAGTGGTTCACCGAAGTAACGACACGCGACTGGCCGAACACGACAGGCCGACGAACCGAGCCGGCTTCGAGGACAGGGGGAGGACGACAGGACATGGGACTGACGCCGTTCGTCATCGAGCAGACACGGTACGGAGAGCGCTCCTACGACATCTTCTCGAGGCTGCTCCGCGACAACATCGTCTTCATCGGCATGCCCATCGATGACAAGGTTGCGAACATCGTCATCGCGGAGCTTCTCTTCCTGGAGGCTCAGGACCCCGAACGCGACATCTACCTGTACATCAACAGCCCCGGCGGCTACGTCGCCTCGGGGCTCGCGATCTACGACACGATGCAGTACATCCGGCCCGACCTGCACACGATCTGCATGGGACAGGCGGCGAGCATGGCCGCCATCCTCCTCGCGGCCGGGAAGAAGGGCAAGCGGTCGGCGCTTCCGCACGCCAGGGTCATGATCCACCAGCCCGCGGGCGGCAGCGAGGGGCAGGCGAGCGACATCGAGATCTACGCGAGGGAGATCACGCGCATGAAGGATAGGCTCGTCGCAATCCTCGCCAAGCATACCGGCCAGTCTGAGGACAAGGTCCGCAGTGACTCCGATCGGAACTTCTTCATGTCGGGCGATGAGGCGGTGGAGTACGGCCTCATCGACCAGGTGATCACGAGGAAGGAACAGGAGTAGGAGAGACCGGAAGGAGCGCCGGAGACGCCCGAACCCGCCCCCCCGCGCCAGCTTGCAGGCACGGACGGCCGGGTTATGTTGATTCAGGAATCCCCGCGGTTCTCCGCCGGAAGGGCCGGCTCCCGGGGATGGTACGGCGGGCCGCTGGCCCGCTCGGTCCGCTCTGTGCGGGCCACCTGAGCCTGTCTACCCAGGAGATCCGATGCTTCACATCGAGCACGATGACGAGATTCTCGAGTTCAGCGACAAGCTGCCTATCGTGCCGCTTAGGGACCTCGTCCTCTTCCCTCGGATGATCGTGCCGCTCCTCGTCGGGCGGCCGCGCTCTGTGAGCGCTCTGGAAGAGGTGATGCACGGCGACAAGATCATGTTCGTCGTGACGCAGCGCGAGGTCGAGACGCAGGATCCCTCGCCGGACGACCTCTACCGGGTCGGAACGGCGGTGCGGGTCCTGCAGCTTCTGCGCCTGCCCGACGGGACGATGAAGGTGCTCGTGGAGGGGTTGTCGAGGGCGGCGGTCAAGCGTTTCATCAAGAACGAAAACTACCTCATGGCGCGCGTCGAACTGCGCGAGGACCAGCTCGACCGGACGGTCGAGACCGAGGCCCTCATGCGCAGCGTGTCGGGCCAGTTCGAGGAGTACGTCCAGCTCTCCCGGAAGATCCCCCAGGAGGTCCTGGTCTCGGTCGTCAACATGGACGACCTGTCGCGCTTCGCCGACACGGTCGCGACGCACCTGGGCGGCAAGATCGAGGAGAAGCAGCGCGTCCTCGAGGCCGGCGACGTCACTACACGTCTCCGCATCCTCGCGCGCGCCCTCTCCGCGGAACTCGAGATCCTCCGCCTCGAGCGGAAGATCGAGAGCCAGGTCCGGGAGCAGCTCCAGAAGAGCCAGAAGGAGTTCTACCTCCACCAGCAGATGAAGGCGATCCAGGAGGAGCTCGGCCAGGAGGGCGAGGGAGCTCCGGAGGTCGCCGAGCTTCAGAAGGCGATCGAGGAAGCTCACATGAGCGAGGAGGCCGAGAAGAAGGCCCTGAGCGAACTCGACCGCCTGAAGAAGATGTCGCCGATGTCCCCCGAGGCCACCGTCGTCCGCACGTACATCGAGTGGATGACCTCGATGCCCTGGGACAAGCGGACGGCCGACCGCGACGACATCGCCGAGGTGGAGCAGATTCTCGAGGACGACCACTACGGCCTCAAGAAGCCGAAGGAGCGCGTGCTCGAGTACCTCGCGGTCCTGAAGCTCACCGCGAAGGTGAAGGGCCCGATCCTGTGCTTCGTCGGCCCTCCGGGCGTCGGGAAGACGTCGCTCGGCCGGTCGGTCGCGAGGGCGCTCGGGCGCGAGTTCGTCCGCGTGTCCCTGGGCGGCGTCCGCGACGAGGCCGAGGTCAGGGGCCACCGGAGGACCTACATCGGGTCGATGCCCGGCCGGATCATCCAGGGCCTCCGAAAGGCCGGATCGAAGAACCCGGTCTTCCTCCTGGATGAGGTCGACAAGATGAGCTCCGACTTCCGGGGTGACCCGGCGTCGGCGCTCCTCGAGGTGCTCGACCCCGAGCAGAACTGCACGTTCAACGACCACTACCTCGACGTCGACTTCGACCTCTCCGAGGTCATGTTCATCACGACGGCGAACGTGCTGCACACGATCCCGCCTGCCCTCGAGGACCGGATGGAGACGATCCGTCTCCCCGGGTACCTCCGGCACGAGAAGCTCCAGATCGCGAAGAAGTTTCTCGTCCCGAAGCAGCTCGAGGCGAACGGCCTGAACAAGCTCGGCGTCAAGTTCAACGAGTCGTCGATCGTCCGGATCATCGAAGACTACACGCGCGAGGCGGGCGTCAGGAATCTCGAGCGCGAGATCGCGAACATCTGCAGGAAGATCGCCCGCGAGCACGCCGCCAAGAAGAAGGTGACGAAGACGGTGACGGGCAAGACCGTGAGACGGTTCCTCGGCATGCCGAGGTTCATGTCGCAGGAGGTCGAGACCGACCACCGCGTCGGCGTCGCCACCGGCCTGGCGTGGACGAGCGTGGGCGGCGAGATCCTGACGGTCGAGGTGCTCACCATGAAGGGCGACGGCAACCTCATCCTGACCGGCAAGCTCGGCGAGGTCATGCAGGAGTCCGCGAAGGCGGCGCTCTCCTACGCGAAGGCGCACGCCGGAGAGCTCGGGATCGACGAGGACTCGCTCGAGAACAGGGACATCCACATCCACGTTCCCGAGGGCGCGATTCCGAAGGACGGACCCTCCGCCGGCATCGCGATGGCGGTGGCGCTCGTGTCCGCCCTCACGGGGCGGTCGACCAGACCAGAAGTCGCGATGACGGGCGAGATCACGCTCGGAGGGAAAGTCTACCCGATCGGCGGCCTGAACGAGAAGGCGGTGGCCGCACACCGGGCGCATCTCAAGACGCTCATCATTCCCGCGAGGAACGAGAAGGACCTCGTGGAGCTGCCGAAGATGGTGACGCGCGACCTCAACATCGAGATGGTCGACAGGCTCGACCAGGTCTTCGAGCTGGCGTTCGACGAGTGGACGTTCTCTACGCCGAAACCTGAGGAACGCACGGGTGAAAGACACCCGGAGCCCCCGCTCTCGCCACCGGCACCACACTAGAAGACTCGGAAGTTCAGACTGAGAGGGGGCCTCGAGGCGAGCACGCGAGGCCCCCTTCTTCTCGTCGTCAGGGGCTCTATCCCCTTCGCAAACGGGCAGGTTCCATGAAGATCAAGAACGCGGAGTTCATGCTCGGCGCCGCCGCGCTCGGCCAGCTGCCGCGCGACGGGCTCCCGGAGATCGCGTTCGCCGGGCGCTCGAACGTCGGGAAGTCGTCGCTCATGAACAAGCTCCTCGGACGGAAGAACCTGGCCAGGACCTCGGGCAAGCCGGGCAAGACGCGCGAGCTCAACCTCTACTCGATCAACGGGAAGCTCCTCTTCGTCGACCTGCCGGGCTACGGGTTCGCCAAGGTCCCGAAGGCGATGAAGGAAAAGTGGGGGAGGCTCGTGGCGTCGTACGTCGAGGGCAGGGAAGTGCTCGCGGGCATCGTCCACCTCGTCGACGCGCGGCACGTCCCGACCGCGCAGGATGTCCAGATGCAGGAGTGGATCAGGCACCTCGGGGTCCGGACGTTGATTGCGGCGACGAAGGCTGATAAGATACCGAAGGGCAGGCGCGACGCGACCCTCCGGACGATCAGGAACACGCTCGGAGCCCCGGACGACACGCCGGTCGAGCTCTTCTCTGCCACGACCGGCGAGGGCCTGCGTCCCGTCTGGACCTGGATCGAAGAAGCCGCCGGCCTCAAGTAGCCCGGGCGGATGCGACCAGAGACGCGAGCAAGGAAGCCCCCAAGGAGGTTCTGATGAACTCGAAACTCTTCACGCCAGGACCGACGAAGATCCCCGGCGCCGTCCTCTCCGCCGTCGGGAAGCAGGTCCTCCATCACCGGTCGCCGGAGTTCTCCGAGAAGGTGCGGCACGTCCAGGACGAGTTCGGGAGGCTCCTGCAGACGCACCACGACGCGCTCCTCTTCACGTGCTCGGGGACCGGGATGATGGAGGGGGCCGTCACGAACCTCCTCTCGAAAGGCGACAAGGCGATCTGCGTGAACAACGGCAACTTCGGGGAGCGATGGGTCGAGATCTGCCGGGTGTACGGCGTGGAAGTCGTCGAGCTCGTGCTCGACTGGGGGAAGAGCGTCACGCCCGAGGAGCTGGGGAAGTCGCTCGACGAGCATCCCGACGCGAAGGCCGTCCTCATCGTTCACAGCGAGACCTCGACCGGCGCCCTGAACGATATCGAGGCGCTGGCGAAGGCCGCGCACGACCACGACGCGATCGTGGTGATCGACGCGACCTCGAGCGTGGGCGTCCACGAGATCCGGATGGACGACTGGGGGATCGACGTCATCGTGGCCGGGACGCAGAAGGCGCTCATGACCCCGCCGGGTATCGCGTTCGTGGCGCTGAACGGACGCGCGTGGGGGCTCGTCTCGACCTCCGATCTTCCTAAGTTCTACTTCGACTTCACGGCGACGTGGAAACGGCTTCAGACAAAGGGGCAGACGCCGTTCACGACGGCGGTCTCGCTCGTGCACGGCCTCGAGGTCGCCCTCGCCATGATGGAGGAGGAGGGCTGGGACAACGTCTACGCGCGCCACGCTCGCATGGGCGAGGCGGTGCGCGCGGCCGTGAAGGCGCTCGGTTTCGGCGTGCTGCCGGATTTCCCGGTCAACGGCGTGACGGTCGCGGTCTGCCCGGAGGACGTCGACGGGAACCGTCTCGTTCGGACTCTCGATGACGAGTTCGGCGTCCGCGTCGCCGGCGGCCAGAAGCGGCTCTCCGGCAAGGTGATCCGGATCGGACACATGGGCGGGATACGCGAGCGCGATCTTCCGATGGTCATCGGGGCGCTCGAGAGCGCGCTCGATTCCATGGGGAAGTGCGTTGAGTGCGGCGTGGGTCTGGCCGCGCTCCAGAACGTGCTGATGGGCAGAGCGTGAACCAGCCACGGTTGGGCCGTTAGCTCAGCTGGCAGAGCACCTGCCTTTTAAGCAGGGAGTCGCTGGTTCGACCCCAGCACGGCCCACCACAGAGACTCGAGAGCAGCCGGGATCGAGGCCGCATCCGCGAAGAGGCGACCCCCGGCTCCAGCGGAGGATCGGAGGAAGACAATGGGTCAGTTCTGTCACTCGTGCGGCATCCCGCTCGACATGCCCGACATCAAGGTGATGGCCGAGAAGTTCTGCCAGCACTGCACCGACGACGAGGGCAACGTCAAGAACCGCGAGGACATCAAGAAGGGCATCGCATCGTGGCTCAGGTCGTGGCTTCCCGACCTCTCCGAGGAAGAGGCCACGAAGAGGGCCGACCACTACATGCGCGCGATGCCGAAGTGGGCGGAGTAGGTTAACGTCTATCGACGGGGCCTCCCGTGGCCTCGTCGCGCCGGAACATTGCGTCCCCATCGTCTAGCCAGGTCAGGACA
>JALGWI010000039.1 GCA_025774245.1 bacterium | reverse complement strand
ATGTTGACGAACGCCCGGCGCCCCCGGACGTTGAACCAGAGTTCCTTGCGGTAGCTCTTCATCCGTGCTCCCGGCCTAGCCGCGCGCCTTCCTCTCCTTCACCCACGCCTCGAGCCCGATTTCCCTGATCCGCTCGAGGTTCGCCCTCGCCGACCGTCCCATCTCCGTTCCGTGGAACGCCAGGAGGATGCCGCAGCTCTCCACCTCGTCGCACTCGGCGCACGTCATGGCAGCCCCCGCAGATGATCTGCTCCGGCCCGATCTCGACCTGGAACTGCCGCGAGATCTGCTCGGCGATCTCCTCCATCTTCTCGAGATCGCGGTTCGTACACGCGACGTAGACGTCGCACCCCCCGCAATCGAGTCCGCACGCAGCGATCAACGCGCGGTCCACCGAGCCCATGTCGCCCCCCTACCGTTCCGGCTCAGCCCTGCGCCACCCTCGAATCGACCTCCGCTTCTCTCTCCGCCATCCACGCGTCGAGCCCGATCTCCCTGATGCGCTTGAGCGTCTCCCTCGCCGGCTCGTAGTCGCCGCCGCGGTAGAAGCCCTCAAGCGTCGTGCACGTCTCGTACTCGCCGCAGTGGCAGCAGAGCTTCACCTCGCGCGCGCGGGCGCACTTCATGACGGTGCAGTCGGCGCTCCAATGCTTCGTGTCGTCGCGAGGTCCCCAGCAGCCGCAGCAGTGGATCTGCTCGGGACGGCACTCCGTGTTGCAGTTCTCGACGATCCAGGTCGCGATCTTCGTCTGCGCCTCGACGTCGTTGTTCTCGCCCGCGAGGTGGATGTCGCAGTTCGCGCAGTAGATCCCGCACGCTCCGAGCATCCCGAGATCGATCCTGGCCACCTCGTCCCCCCTTATCGCGAGCCCAGCTCTTCACCGAGCATCTCGATCATGAGCTCCGCATTTCGCGCGGCGTGCCCGGCGTGGCAGTTGTTGAAGAACGCGTAGACCTTCTTCACCTTCTCCTCGAGCGTGAGGAGCTTCTGCGACCACTCGGACAACTCTTCCTCATTGTAATCGTAATCGTAGCGATCTCCGCCACCTTTTCCCCACCAGTTCCTGGCGTTTCTGCCGTGGAGCCGGACGTAGCCGGTGTCCGTCGTGGCCGCGACAACGGGCGGGACGAGTCCTTTGAGGTTCGGCTCGTCGACCGAGCAGTATCCGACGCCGAGCTCCCGGAGGAGGTCGAAGGTCGGGCGCTCGATCCAGGAAGCGTGCCTGAACTCGACGAAGAGGGGATCGTCCCCGAACTGCTTCCTGAGGAACCCCAGGTGTCCCCTCGCATCATCCTCGTTCTTGAACTTCCACGGGAACTGGGCCAGGTACCCGACGAACTTCCCGGCCTCCTTCAGAGGGACCACCGAGTCGGCGAACGCCTCGTACATCGAGGCGTCGTCCTCGATCTCGTGCGTCATCCCTCTATAGAGCTTCACGACGAACTCGAAGCCGGGCGGCGTCTTCGCCTCCATCCGCTCGAACATCTTCGCGTCGGGGATGCGGTAGTAGCTCGAGTTGATCTCGACCACGTCGAAGTGGTGGACGTACTCGTCGAGCATCTTGCCGCGCGCCGTCCCGGGGGGATAGAACGGGCCGATCCAGTCGGCGAAGCTGTAGCCCGACGTGCCGATCCGGATACGGCCGTGCTTCCCGAGCTTCCTCATGCGCGGAGGCGTCGGCCGACTGTCGTACGCGCCGTTCGCGTCGGCCAGCGATCCGTTCTTCGGAACGGACTCGCCGAAGAGGTCACCCTGCGTGCCGTCGTCCTGTCTCATGATGTCTCTCTCGCTGTCGTCGGACTCCGTCGGTTGCTTCTATCGCCCCCGCCGCTTGTCCTCGTCGTCCTGGTGCTTGAGCATGTCGAACGGGCTCGTGGAGAGGCTCGACGGGAGCGGCTTCGTGTCGAGGTTCGGCGTCGCGTCGTGCCATCCGGCCATGAGCGACCGGTTGGTGCGCTCGCCTGAACCGACGCCCATCCTGAGGAACCTCGGCTCGGAGACGCGCCGGGCCGTAGGCCACATCCGCTTGTTGTGCCGGACGAGCCTCGCCCGCGTGATCGCGTGCTCCCCGAACTTGTCCCGGATCGCGTCGATCGCGGTCAGGAGCTTCCGGTGCGAGTCTTCCTCCTTCTCACGGAAGAGGTCGACCTGGATCACATCGGGGAGCTTCACGAGCCCCGAGCAGTTGACCCCCACGAGACGGATCGCCTGCCCGGGACGCCAGTGCTGGTGCATCAGCTCGCGCGCCACCTTGTAGATGACGCGCTCCTCGTCGGTGTAGAACTTTATCTTCCTCTGCCTTCCGACCGACTCGAAGTCCGCGAACCGAAGCCTCATCGAGATCACGTTCCCGAGGTACTCCTTCTTCCGCATCCGGCGCGCGACCTGGTCGCACAGGCGCAGGAGCACCCTCTCCGCCTCCATGATGTCCCAGGTGTTCTCCGAGAGGGTGTGCTCATGGCCCATCGATTTGACCGGCATGCCCTCGAAATACGGGGTGACCGGCGTGTCGTCCCGCCCGAGGGCCATCATGTGGAGGATCTCTCCCATGATGCCGAAGCGGCGCCTGAGCATGGCGACGGGGAAGGCGGCGAGCTCGTTGATCGTGAACACGTCCATCGCGGAGAGCGCGATCGAGGTCTTGTCGCCCACGCCCCAGAGCTTGGTCACCGGGCGGGGACCGAAGACAGCCGCGAACTCCCCGGGCCGTATGATCGAGATCCCGTCGGGCTTGTCGAGGCTCGAGCACATCTTCGCGACGAGCTTGTTCGGTCCGATCCCGATCGACGCCGTGAGTCCCGGGAACCGCTCCACGATGCGTCGCTTGATCTCCTCCGCGACCTCCTCGCAGTTCTCCCAGGTGCACTCGGTGCCCGTCATCTCGACGAACGCCTCGTCGATGCTGTAGGGCTCGACGATCGTGCTCTGTTCCTTGTAGATCCGGAGGAGCTCGAGCGACACGTAGATGTACTGCCCCGGGTTCCCCTCGACCGCGATCACGTGTGGGCAGAGCCGGAACGCCTCGACCGACGACATGGCCGAGTGGATGCCGTACTCCCTCGCCTCGTAGGACGCGGCCGCGACGACGCTTCGGGTCGTCGGCTTCCCGCAGACGATGACCGGCTTCCCCCGGAGCTTCGGCCGGCACATGACCTCGACCGAAGCGAAGAAGGCGTCCATGTCGATGTGGAAGATGAGCCGCTCGTTCGCGGGGCCACCCACGTGCGCCTCTTTCCGGTGTCGTCCGAGCATCGTCCTACTCCAACCGCATCCAGAAGCCGCTTCCGAACTGCGGCTCGTTCACCTCGAGACGAAGAAGCATATCGTTCCCGCCGGGGACGAGCTTGAGCTCCGCCCCGAACTGGTCGGGCATGAGCCTTCCCCAACCGTCGGCCTCGCTCCGACCAGGATCGGACCACCCGCGCTGCTCTCCATCGAAGACGGTGTTTCCGTTCAGCCACGCGGAGAGCCGGTCGGTGTACGTGAGCCGGCACGCGCGCGTCGTCGCCTCGGCGGACTCCACCGTTGCCTTCGCGAACACGACGCCCCTCGTGTCGTACTCCGCCGGGTCGATCGCGATCACGTTGACGACGCCCCGGCGGTCGCCCTCGACCGGTCGCCACTTCATTCCCTCGGAGCGAAGCGCCACGAGCGGATCGCCGGCACCGAACCCCTCGGGGAAGACCTTGCTCAGCTCCCACTCGCGGACCACGCCGGGACCGACGGCCGGTTCCCAGACGTCCTCGAGGGCGGGCGCGACCTCTCCGTCGCCGAGCGACGTCACGCGGAGGTTCCGAACGTACGCGGAGGCGAAGTAGCGCCAGAACCTGACGCCTCCAGAGGAGAAAGGAAGATCGTAGATCGTGAAGACCGGCTCCACGGCGTCGTTGACGTGGATGTTCGCGACCGTGTCGCCGACGTCGAGACGGAGCCTGAGCCACTCTCCTTTCGGGACGCTCGCGAGCCGCTGCGAGAGTGGCCCGAGCTTCCACGACGTGTTGAGGTTGCCCCACCGGGCGCAGCCCTCGAAGCGCGCCTCCTCGTTCTCGGGGAAGGCGTTGAAGTGGAGATTGCAGCACGCGGAGGAATCGTCCTGCGCGTGGAAGTCGATCCCCAGGAAGCCGGTCCCCTCGCCGGCGGCAAGCATCTCGACCTCGATCCGGTAGCTCCGCCAGCTCTCGTCCCCCACCCACGCTTCGTGGATCGGGGAGTCGGCGTCCCCGGACTCCAGGAGATAGAGCCTCCCGTGCTCCGGGTGCTCGACGAAGCGTCCGGGCGCCTCGCGCCATCCGGGCTTCGCCCCGCCCGCGAGCTTGTCTTCGAACAGGATCGCACCGCTTTGCGACATGGTGTGGCTCTCCCGGGGAATCAGGCCTCGTTCGCCAGCCTGATGACCGATCCCTTCCCGCACTCCACGAACCCGCACCCCTCGTAGAAGGGACGCAGTCGTTCCCCGCACCGAATGAGAATGTGCGGCACTCCCTGCGAGCGCGCCTCCAGCTTCACCGCCTGAAGAAGGACGCGCCCGTACCCGCGGCGGCGCTGGGCCTCGTCGGTCTCAACGTCGAAGAGCCGAAAGTACTCGCCGAGGTTCGCGCAGTGTACCCAGGCGACCCGCTCGCCGTCCTTGAGGAGCCAGTAGGGCCTGTACACCCTGATGAACCCTCTCTCGAACGGGAAGGTCATCCGGTGCGCCTCGTCGTCGGAGTAGCCACCGGATCTCGCGCGCGCCTCGTACCAGTCGATGTACTCGTCCTCCCCCATCGGCGTCCACTCGAATCCGCGCGGGAGTTCGTCGGCCACAGTCTCGGTCCGGAAGAAGACGTCGGTCCAGAAACTGTGACCGATCTCCGACAGGCGCTCGAGCCACGCGCCGTCGCCCGCAACAGACGGGTAGGTGTCGTAGCTGTCGGGCCTCTCGAGGCCCTTCTCCCGGTGGATCTCTTCCACCTGCCGGACGACCTCCGCGAACGACTCGAGGTCGTCGACCCTCATACCGACGACGCGGTTGTAGTCTCCGCAGAGTCTCACGGCGGGATTGGACACGTGGATGAAGTTCGGATGCTCGGTGGGTGTCCCGCCGCGGGCGACCGAGTACGACACCTCGGACTCAACGCCCCTCGCGAGCCAGTCGATGGCCGTCATGCGTCAACTCCTCGCCTTCTTCTTCCCCCGCGGCCTCTTCGGCTTGAGCGGCTGACACTTCGGGCAGATGAAGCTCGAGGTGCTGCCGGTCTTGATCTTCACGATCTTCGCACCGCACGTCGAGCAGGGTTTCCCCTCGCGGTAGCCGACGAGGAGCATTTTCTCGGTGAACTTCCCGCGCTTGCCGTAGAGATCCAGCTCGTACCAGGCGCCTCCGCGCCTGAGGCTCATGCCGAGACCCTTCCGGATCCCGTTCCGGAGCGCCTTCACCTCGTCGTCGGTGAGCGTGTCGATCGTCCGGAGCGGGTGGAGCCCCGCGAGGAAGAGGATGTCGTGGGCGTACGCGTTCCCGATTCCCGCGATGCGCTCCTGGTTCAGGAGGAACGACTTCACCGCTCCCCTGCGTCCCGCCAGCATCACCCGGAATTCCTTGAGCGACACGACGAGAGCGTTCGGCCCGAGCTTCGCGGACATCTTGTGCTTGTCGAGCTTGCCCTCCGCGGCGTAGTGCGTGTGGCCGAACCACCAGAAGCTGACGGAGAGGCAATCGCCGTCGGCGAACTCGAACACGACCTGGCGCTTCTCGGGGAGGGCGTCGCACCGGACGAGCAGGAGCTCGCCGCCCATCCCCATGTTGATGAGGAGCCACCCTCTCGTCGTCTGCGTGAAGATCCACTTCCCGTGGTGTGTGATCTCCTGGATCTTCGCGCCCGTGAGGGCGCGGACGAACTTCGCCTTCGAGACGTTCAGGCACTTAGGCTGGAAGACCTTGACCCCGACGATCTTCTTTCCTAAGAGCTCCTTATGGCGAACCGGCAGCAGTCGTCTCCCTGGAGGACGCTCTTCACGACCTCGACGTGCACGGGCTTTCTGATGACGCCCTCCCAGAATCGCACGAACCAGCCGGCGCCGCAGCCGCAAAAGGTCGGCGAGATCTTCTCGCTCTTCCGAATCGCGTCGCGGACGAACGGACAGTGGCAGCGCGCGGCGCGCTTCTCGACGTCGGTCGTGGCCGCCTCGTAGGCCTCGGGATTCGCGGTGATCTTCTCGACGTAGAGGACGCTCGGATCGTCGGAGTCGCTCTCGAAGGCCGCGCCCTGCCAGCCGGGATCCTCACGCATCCACCGGAGGAGGTCCGGGACGTTTCCGATCCGCTCGTACTCCGCGCGGACCTGGTCGATCGTCATCTGGGGAAAGACGTGCGCGCAGCCGAACATGATCCTCGCGCGGGCCGTCTCGTCTTCGACCGCGGCGTCGAGGCGCTCCATGGCGCCCCCGATCCACGCGAGCCGATCCGGAACCGAGGTGTCGAGCGAGAGCACGTCGCTTCCCGCCATGACCTCGCGGCGCAGGGACTCGCCGGCGTACCGGTCGAGCCCGGCCGCGAGCCGGTCGAGCCAGACCGGGAGCATCAGCGGGATCTGGATCTCGGTCACGTACTTCCCGGTGTCGTCGCCGTGCTGGACGTCGTTCTCGACGTAGATCTCCCGGTACGGACCCTCGGTCGCCCCGATCTCGCGTTCGGCCATGTACCCGAAGAGCCGGGTCCAGGTCGTGCCGATGCACTTCTCCTTGTCCTCGGACCTGTAGGACCCTCGGTGAATCGTGCAGAGCATCTCGCCGCCCGGAAGCGTCCGGCACGTGACGCCGTCGCCCTCGCTCACGGGCTCGGAGATCGGGAAGCAGACCTCGATGTCGTGGCCGCCGCCTCCGAAGCTGATCGAATGGTAGAGAGCGAAACCGGGGCCCGCGATCTGAGGTTTGACGCGATCGACGAGCTTCCGGAAGTGATCCCCGATCTTATCCAGCGGACCGATGAAGCGGACGCCGGCGACGAGCGTGTCGTCGACGGTCTTGTGCGTGACTTCGAGCGTCGTGTTCGTCACGGGTCTCCTCCATTCCGGGCGGAAGATGCGGCTCAGACGAGGGCTTCCCCAGCCCCTTCGAGAATACGATGATTCACGGAGGACCGGGGAAGCAGAATGCGGCCCGCTGCCTCTAACGATAGAGCGCCTTGATACCGCTCCACGTGGCGTCGTCCACGGGTGTCGTCGAGCAGAGCGTCACCGACAGGTCGTCGAGCGCCATCCCGCCCGCGACGAAGTGGACGTAGACGCGCTCGCAGGGTACCGACGGTGTGAGCGCGTACTCGAAGACGCCGGCGTTGGTCATGGTGTCCGTGAAGCCTCCGGAAGCGCCTTCGTAGGACACAGTCAGGATCAGGAGACCCTGCGGCGGCCGGTGCCAGGCGATCGGAACCTCGAAGCGGAGTATGCCGCCCTCGATTCCGGGCGACGCGCCCTCGATGGGGAAGCTGTAGCTGAGGTAGGCCTCCGAGTTGGGCTCGAATCCGTCGTAGAACCCGAGCGCCCGCTCGTTGATGCCGTCGATGTAGGCCAGAAGGCCTTCCAGGTGAACCGGCGGAACCTCCTCGACGAACGGCGAGTGCCAGTAGCTGTCGTTCACGGCGTCGTCTTCGGAGAAATCGTCGAAGTAGACGTAGTCGGCGCGGGCCTCCTGGATCCCTGAGGCGACGGCGCCCAGGACGAGCAGCAGGGCGAGAAGCCCTACGCTCGTGCGGGAAGCGATAAGCTTCTGCATCGCGTCCTCCTCCCGAAGGTGCGCCGGGGGCGCACCCCTGAAAGAGATCCCGCTTCATCGGTTCGCATGGTCGTGGGTCGCGCCGCATACTCGCGCTCCCGGTAGTTCGACCCGCGCTCAGCACGGAACGTTGACTGCTGTGGCCCTCCCCGGCGAATCTGGCGTAGAGGGAGCCGGCGCGCTCAACGCCAAAGGCTTGCCTCAAGCCAGCGAATCCCCACACGCCGGCCCCCTCTAGCCTTCTAATCCCATCGGCCTTCGAATCCCCTCAACCTTCCAGATCGGTCCGCGACAGCGTCCAGCCCATCGTCCGCGTGTTGTAGATGAGCTCGTAGTAGTCCTCTTCCTTCGTGACCACCGATAAATAATGGAGCTTGTACTGCCCGTCGTGCTCCTCCCATTTCCCGGTGACCCGGTCGATGTTGAAGATCCTGTTCTTCCACTTGAACCGCAGTGGGTCGATCTCGCCGCCGCTGAACCGCGTCAGCACCGTGACTGCCTCGTCGATGTCCTGGATCATCCCGTCGGGCCCCGTGTCGTAGGGGCTTGTGCGCCCCGATGTGTGACCGTGCGATGCATGATCGTGCGATGTGTATTCGTGCGATGGGCGGCCGCTCGATGGAGCCCCGTCCGATGGAACGGGCGGGCGGACCCTGCAAAGCTGTCCCGGCGTCGTGTGCTGTCTCGACCGTCGGCTCAATGCTTCACCCCGACCGGCATGATCGCGAGCGGCGCCACGTCGTCCTCGCCCAGGAGATCCTTCACGCCGCCGTCCGAGAACGCGCCGATGAACACCGTCCCGAGGCCGAGTGTCTCCGCCTGGAGGTAGATGTTCTCGGCGACCGCGCCGACCTCGATGTGGACGTACCGGACACCGCGGTCCCCGTATTTCTCCATCGTCCGTTCGTAGACACCGGTGAGCACGATGACGAGGGGTGCCTTCTCGATGCACTCCTGCGAGAGCGCCTCCGCGCAGAGCCTCTCCCTCATGTCGCCCTTCGCGACCGCCGTCAGCGTGTGACCGTCGGCCCGGTACCGGTAGATCCCCGGGAGGAGCGTCTCCACGTTCCCCGCCACGACGAAGATCTCGATCGGGTACTTCGCCCCCGCCGACGGCGCGGCCCGTTTGAGGCCCCGCTCGCCGGTGATCCCCTGCGCGGCCCAGAGAAGCTGGGAGACCTCGCTCAGGAGAACCTCCCGGTCGCCGTACTCCCGGACCGAGCGCCGCCTCGCGATCGCTTCCTCGACCGAGAGCGGACCGGACTTCGCAGGTTCAGGAAGGGATATCTCGCCCAGGCCGGCGGCCGCGATCTCGGCCTCCCCCGCGCGCTCCGCCTCGGTGCGCGCAGGCTCCTTCGCCGGCGCCTCCGTCAGGAGCATCGCCGCCAGGAGAAGGAACAGGATCGCGGTAAAGGAGAGCGCCTCGGAGAACCGACGGCTCAACCGCGCCCCTCTCTCCCCCTTCATGGATCCGTTCATGGTTCTGCCTCCATCGTGTGCGGTGTACGTCGCGTGCAGCGTGTCGCATGTCGCGCAAAGCGGATGCGGCGCGGCGCGGGCGATCGAGCGCACGATGTCGTCTCGTCGAACCGACGACCGCCCGGCGCAGCTAGATCTTCCGCATGAGACCGACGACTTTGCCGAGGACGCGGATGTCGTCTCCCCGACCGTCCAGGACGATTTCGTCGTAGTCCGGATTCTCGGGCCTCAGGACGACCTGCCCCTTCTTCGAGACGTACGTCTTGACGGTCGCCTCGTCGTCGAGGAGCGCGACGACGATGTCGCCGTTCCTCGCGCCGGGCCCAGGACTCACGACGACGACGTCGCCGTTCAGGATACCCGCGTCCCTCATGCTGTCGCCGCTCACGCGGAGCGCGAAGCACTCCTTGCTCCGCGCGAGCATCTCGTCGACGGCGAGCACTCCCTCGATGTTCTCGACGGCGAGGATCGGACGCCCCGCCGCGACCTGACCGACGAGAGGGATCTCCGTGACGCCTCTCCCCTCGGTCTTGATGTGGTGCTCCCGCCACTCGATGCCTCTCGAGATCCCCTTGTTCCGCCGGATGTACCCGAGCTTCTCGAGGATCGCGAGGTGGTAGCGCACGCCGTTCGTCGAGGAGATCCCGATCTCTTCACCGATCTCGCGGATCGTCGGGGAGCGGTCGTGCTCCCGGATCGTCGCGGTGATGAAGTTCAGGATCTTCTCCTGTGTCGGCGTGAGATCGCGTCTCATCGACACTCTCCTCTTCCTTCCGAACGGGAGGGCCGGCGCGGCCGTCGATGCGTGAGCGCCGGTGCGTGGGCCATCGGCCGCGGCGACCTTCCCTATTTCGCGAGGCCGAGGCGGGCCGCGCAGATTTTGGTGAGCCTGGGCGCGCGAGCTGACCGTCTTTCCGCATCGTCGCCCAACGCGCGGCCCCGATACCTCGGCCTGTGGTGGCGTTCTCTGCCCCCGCCGGTGGCGCCTGTGGTCCCCGAGCCCTGTCAGTGTGTAGGTTGCTCGGTCCCTGTGGCCGCCGCCAGCGGCTCCGGGCAGGCGATCTACTTCGAGAATCGTCACTGCCCATCTGTGCACTATATTACTGCACACATGTGCAGGCGTCAAGTCAAAAAGTCGAGGGGCCCGGAGAAGGCCCGTAGCCCCCGAAATACGGCTTCCCGGGGCCCCTCCGGCACCCGAGGAACTCCCCCCGCGGCGCCTTGCGGCGAAACGAGGCAGGTGGTAACCTCCGGCGACACGACTCGCGGCGTACACGGACGGCCGGTGACGAATCAGCGGCTGCTCAAGCCGTTCCGCGCGCCGACTGGCTCCGCACGGGGCCGCTAACCGCGGACTCAGTCGAGGGCGTCAGGAGACACACAGGAAGAAGGAGGGGGATTGCCATGAGGATGCTCGCGGAGTTCTTCCCGGAGTTTGCGGAGCGACTGGATGGGCTGGACGCTCTCTACGCCGACGAGCGGACGATTGACGAGAAGACGTACCAGTTCATCTGCTTTGCGCTGTCCATCAAGGCTCGCTCCAGGCCGTGCGTTCTCAAGCACTTCAAGGGAGCACTTGAAGCGGGGGCCACCGTCAAGGAGCTTGCTTATATTCTGGCCTTGGTCATGAGGGAGGCAGCGGGCGCGGACGACTGCTGGACCCACGACGTGATCGGTGACTGGAAGCAGATCATAGCGGGCGACGTGGGCTGCGAGTGCGCGAAGTGACTCCAGGATCGCCTAGAAGTGGATGCCACTCAGACCTGTGCGGAGCATTCTGCGGCGCCAAGATGGGGGGAGCTTAGAGCAAGGTTTTCGGGCCAGCAGCTCTGAACGGCAGCGGGGGGCCGCCCTCAGGCTATTCCGGACCGATGCGAGCCGGAGTTCCGGACTCCGAAGAACTCCATGTCCCTGTCGCTGTCTCGGCCCGCGAGCTCAGCAGTGCCTCGTCCGATGCCATCTGCTCCGTTGCCGCTCCGAGCCTGCGCGGAATCCGCCGCCCCGAACCACCCCTGTGTCCTGAGGCAGATCCGGACGAGCATCAGCATCACCGGCACCTCTATGAGCACCCCGACGACGGTCGCGAGCGCCGCGCCGGAGGCGAGCCCGTAGAGCATCGTCGCCGTCGCGATCGCGACCTCGAAGTGGTTCGAGGCGCCGATCATGGCAGAGGGTGCCGCGTCCTCGTAGGAGAGCTTCATGACGCGCGCCGCGCCGTAACCGATCCAGAAGATGAGGTTCGTCTGGATGAAGAGTGGAATCGCAATCCAGAGGATCGTGAGCGGGTTCGCGAGGATGACGTCGCCCTTGAAGGAGAAGAGAAGGACGAGCGTGATGAGAAGCGCGATGATCGTGACGGGCGTCAGGACGTGCAGGAACTTCTCGCGGAACCACGTCTCCCCCTTCACGGCGACGATCCACTTCCGGGAGAAGTAGCCCGCCACGAGCGGGAGCGCGACGTAGATCCCGATCGAGAGGAAGAGCGCCTGCCACGGCACGGGGAGTCTCCCCACCCCGAGCAGGTACCCGCCGAGCACGCCGTAGAGGACGAGCATCGCGAGCGAGTTGATCGCGACCATGACGAGCGTGTGCCCGTCGTTCCCCTTCGCTAGGTATCCCCACACGAGCACCATCGCCGTGCACGGCGCGATGCCGAGGAGGATGCACCCCGCGAGGTAGCTCCGCCAGAGCGGAACCTGGAGCACCTTCACGCCCTCGTGCATCACGACGCGCCCCGCGCCGTAGACGGCGCCGAGGTCGAGGTCGAGCCCGAGCGGCATCTTCACGTGGTCGATCGCGTCGGGTCCGATGAACCGGAGGAAGAGGAAGCCCAGGAAGAAGACGGAGATCGCGTACATCGTGAACGGCTTGATCGCCCAGTTGAGGACGAGCGTGAGGGAGACCGGCTTCACGCTTCGCCCTGCCTTGAGTACTTCCGCGAAGTCGATCTTCACCATGATCGGGTACATCATGAAGAAGAGGCAGATCGCGATCGGAATCGAGACGACCGGCGCGCCGTTCACATTGATCGAGAGCCCATCGAGGAACTTCGCGGTGCCCGGCGCTACCTTCCCCAGACCGATCCCAACCAGGATGCACAGCACCACCCAGAGTGTGAGGTAGCGCTCGAAAAACCCGAGACCCTTCGCTTCCTTCGTGATGCACGTCTTGTCCTCGAACTTCACTCGTCCGCTCCCGCTGCGCCTGGAGCCTCCGCGCCACCAAGGCCCTCAGGGAGTGTCTCCACGAACGCCCTGATCTCGTCGCGCACGCGCCGGTAGTGCGTGAGCGCCTCATCCTCGTTTGCCGCGTCCTCGGCAAGCCGCGGCGGATCATCGAACGCCACGTGGACCCGCTTCACGGGCCCCGGGAAGAACGGGCAGTTCTCGTTCGCGTGATCGCACACGGTGATCACGTAGTCGAATCGGCCATCCGGAAGATCGTCGACGCCCTTCGAACGCTGCCCCGAGATGTCGACGCCGGCTTCTTCCATCACCAGGACGGCGCGCGGGTCGACGCCGTGCGGCGCGATGCCCGCCGAGGAGACGTCGATCAAGTCACTCTTGAGGTGACGCGTCCACCCCTCCGCCATCTGGCTCCGGCACGAGTTTCCGGTGCACAGGAAGAGAATCCTGAGCCTCTTCCCCGCCGCGCTCGCTGGGTCCTTCGAGATCATCTCACCTCGCTCCGTGTCGTTCTCAGCCGAGGATCTTCTTGATCTCCTCGACCGAGAGGAGCTTCCCGACCGCCCTCACGTCGCCGTCGACGGCGAGCCCGGGCGTCATCATGATGCCGAACCCCATGATCTCGTTGAGATCGGTCACCTTCACGATCTCGGCGTCGAGGCCGAGCGCCGCCACGGCCTCCTCGGCGTTCGCCGCGAGCTGCCGACACTTCGGGCACCCCGTGCCCAGGATCTGGATCTTCATCGGTTCCTCTCCTATCCGAAGAGCGTCCCGTAGATCATCCCGCTCGTCGTCGCCATGACGACGACGAGGAGAACGTAGACCGCCGTCTTCTTCGTTCCCATCACGCTCCTGATCACGAGCATGTTCGGAAGCGAGAGCGCAGGTCCCGCGAGGAGAAGCGCCAGCGCGGGCCCCTTCCCCATGCCGTCGCCGATCAGTCCCTGGAGGATCGGCACCTCGGTCAAGGTCGCGAAGTACATGAACGCGCCCGCGACCGACGCGAAGAGGTTCGCCCAGATCGTGTTCCCGCCGACGGCGCGGCTGACCCACGCGGACGGGATCAAGCCCTCGTGTCCCGGCCGTCCGAGGAGGAACCCCGCGACGACAACCCCGATAAGGAGTAGCGGCAGGATCTGCTTCGCGAATCCCCACGTCGACGCGAACCACTCGCCGGACGCGTCGTCCCGCGTGCTCATCACGACGGAGAGCCCGATCACCGCCGCGGCGAACGCGATCACGGGATGCGACGGGAAGACGAACGCGAGGACGGCCGCCGGGATCGCCGCCAGGGCGACCTTCGTCGCGGGAAACTCGAACCACGCAACGAGGACGGCTCCGAGTCCGACCGCGAGGATCGACGTGATGATCCACTTCGCCGCGTGAATCGCGTTCCAGGCGCTCTGTCCTTCGGCCGGCCTCCCCCAGTTCGCGAAGACGAGGATTCCGACCATGAGCGCGAAGAAGACCGCGTTCTGCCAGAGCGGCCGCCCGGAATCGTCCTCCTGGATCGCCGGTGCCGTGGCGGCCCGCGCGAGCTCCTCCTTCCGGAAAACGAGGTGCATGATGCCGCCGATCACGACGCTGAAGACGACGGCGCCGACGGCGCGCGCGATCCCGAGCTCGGGCCCGAGCACGCGCGCGGTCAGGATGATCGCCATCACGTTGATCGCGGGGCCGGCGTAGAGGAACGCGGTCGCGGGGCCCAACCCCGCGCCCATCCGGTAGATCCCGGCGAAGAGCGGAAGGACGGTGCAGGAGCAGACCGCGAGGATGGAACCCGAGACGGAGGCGACGCCGTACGCGAGCGCCTTGTTCGCCCGCGGCCCGAGGTACCGCATGACGGAGTCCTTGCGGACGAAGACGGCGATCGCGCCGGCGATGAAGAACGCCGGGACGAGGCAGAGGAGCACGTGCTCGCGCGCGTACTCCTGGACGAGGTGAAGCGACTCCATGAGCGCGTTCTCGAACGGCACCCGGTCGAGCGGTGCGAAGAACGCGATCAGGAAGACCGCGACCATGAGGAGAAGCGCTTTCCACTCCCTCTTCCAGCTCATCGGCTCTCCCCGGTCAGGACACCATGGCGATGAGGTAGACGCCCGCGAGAATCACCAGAACGCCGCAGACCTTCCTCACGATCACTGCGCCCCGCGAACGCTCGGTCCAGTTGAGGTAGCGCTGGACGACCTCCGTGAACGTCCCGGCGAGGACGATCACGGAGCAGTGCCCGATTCCGTAGGCGAGAAGGAGCACGACGCCGTACGCGAGGCTCGTCGTCGCCACGGCGAGCGTGACGCCGAGCATCGGCGCCATGAACGCGAACGTGCACGGCCCGAGCGCGACGCCGAAGATGAGTCCGAGAAGGAACGCAGCGAGCCCGCCCCTCCTCTTCATGCCGACCTTTCCCGGTCCCGACCAGGGCATAGGGATGACGCCCAGGAAGTGGAGGCCGACCACGAAGAAGACGGCGGCGACGGCGTAGTTGCCGAAGCGGCCGAGGTCGCCGGCCATGCGCCCGGCCGCCGCCGTGATCGCGCCGATCGCTGCGATCGTGACGAGGATGCCGACCGAGAAGAGCGCGGAGACGGTGAACGCCCTCTTCGTCGACGTCCGGCCCTGCGCGTCGACGAACCCGACGATGAGCGGGATGCTCGCGAGGTGGCACGGGGAGAGCACGACCGAGAGGACGCCCCAGGCGAACGACGCCATGATGGCGACGGCCGGCGCGCCCTCGACGGCTCTCGACAGCGCTGTGAAGAGCTCACTCATGCGGGTTGGGTCCTTCCGGATTGACGTGGTGGGCGCGGTGCGGCGGGGCCGCGCAGGCGGAGCCGCGCGCCCGTCTACCCCTCGAACTCGTAGCCGAGCTCGGTCCACTTCGCGAGCATGTCCTCTCGCGAGTAGAAGCCCGTGTGACGGAAGAGCTCGTTGCCTGCCGGATCGAAGAAGATCTGCGTCGGGATCACGCTGATCCCGTACTCCCGCCCCGCGTCCCTGTCCTCCCGGACGTTGACGAACACGACGTCGAACTGCCCCTCGAACGTCACGCGCATCTCATCGAGGATCGGCGCCATCATCTTGCACGGCACGCACGTGCCGGAGCCCAGGTCGACCAGACGGGGAAGGCCGGCTCCTTCGGCTGTCCGCGGTGGCTCCTGCGACGGTGCCTCCGCCTGTCCCCCGCCCTCGGGCGTCGCTTCGGTCCCGCGGTCGCAGCCCCCCGCGAGGAGGGCCAGGAGCGTGAGCGCGATGACGCCTGCTATGGTGGCTGCTCTCATCTTCCGTCCTCCCGTGACTAGAGTCTCTGCACCTTACGCTTCCGGGGCTTGCACGTCGCGTCGTCCCCGCCCCGGATCACGGCCTCGACGCAGTCGAAGAAGTCGAGCACGCATCCCATCCTGAGCGAGTAGAAGACCTGCGACCCGCGCTTCTCGTCCCGCACGATGCCTACACCCTTCAGAACCGACAGGTGCTTGGAGACGGTCGACATGTCGGCGCCGATCTGGTCGGTGAGCTCGTGCACGCATCGTTCGCCCTTCGAGAGTTCCTCGACGATGAAGAGCCTCGTGGGGTGCGCGAGCGCCTTCAGGACCCTCGCCCGCGCCTCGAACTGCTCTTGGATCGCGCGGTTCATCTCTCCCACCTCCTTCTCGATTCCATACCCTTGGCCATTTTACCAAATAGCCAAGGCCACGTCAAGAGCTGTCTTCGGAGTGGGAACGGGGCGGTGGGACAGGGAGGAGGACCAGAACGCGGACGGGCCGCCGGAGAACCCGGCGGCCCGGAGTGACGATACTCGTCTCAGTGAAGAACAGGTCAGGACCCGAAGAAGCCGGACCCGGCAAGTCCCACGAGGACCCCGCTCGCGATGGTCACGATGATCGCGATGATCGTCGCGAGGATCCCGATGAGCGCCAGGACCCCCTGGATCGTAAAGAAGGTCCTCAGCTGCTTCATCGCCGTCACGAACTCGACGCTGCTCCCCGAGAGATGCGCGGTCTCCGTCGACCCGGCGGCCTTGAGCAGGAGGTAGCCCATCCAGATCGGAAGCCAGGCGATGACGATCCCGACGATCGTGAGGGCGAGGATGACGCCCTCGATGATCGCGATCACGCCCAGGAGCTTCATCCAGCCCTTGGCCTCGAAGAGCGGCGAGGAGAGGCTCTGAACCATCGGAACCTCCGCGCTCACCTGTGCCGGCTGTCTCACTTCCTGCTCGCCCACGCTTCACCTCCTGGGTGAGAAACGAAGAAAGGCCCCGAACGCTCGCGGCACGCTAGCACTGCTCGCCGGTGCGGTCAAGGCCTTCGCCCCGCGCTCGCCCGAGCCCGGGACCGCGTCCTAGTGGTGGTGTCCGAACTTCTCCTTGTCGTACTCCATCCCCGGCTTCAGGGCGGACATCTTCCGCAGCCGCTCCGCGATGCCCGGCAGCACACCGAGCACGAGATCGACGTCCTCGTCGGTCGACCAGCGGCCGAACGTGAACTGCAGCGACCCGTGCGCCTCCTCGTGCTTGATGCCCATCGCGAGCTGAACGTACGAGGGCTCGAGGGTCTTGGCGGAGCAGGCCGAACCGCTCGAGACCTGGACCCCTTCCATGTCGAGCGCGAGGAGGAGGCTCTCCCCCTCCACGTAAGCGATGCGGATGTTCGCGTTGTTCGGGAGCCGGCGGTCCCGCGGACCGTTCAGGGTCGTGTCGGTGATCGTTCCGAGGATCCCGTCCGTGAGCCGGTCGCGGAGCGGTTTGATGCGCGCCACGTCAGCGTCCATCTCCGCGCGAGCGATCTCGGCCGCCTTCCCGAACCCGACGGCGCCGGCGATGTTCTCCGAGCCCGAGCGGAGCCCGCGCTCCTGGCCACCGCCGTGGATGAGCGCCTCGAGCCGCGCGCCCTTCCTTATATAGAGGGCGCCGACGCCCTTCGGCCCGTAGACGTCGTTCGACGAGAGCGTCACGAGATCGAACGGAAGGGTCGAGACGTCGATCGGCACCCACGTCTGGGCCGCGACCACGTCGGTGTGAAAAAGCACACCCTTCGCCTTCGCGACGTCGCCGATCTGGCCGACCGGCTCGATCGTCCCCACCTCGCCGTTCGCCATCATGACCGACACGAGGATCGTGTCGTCGCGGATCGCCGCCTCCACGGCCTTCGGATCGACGAATCCATCGGCGTCGACCGGAACGGAGGTGACCTCGAACCCTTCGCGCACGAGGTACTTGAGCGGCGTGATCACCGACCGGTGCTCGATCACGGTCGAGACGATGTGCTTGCCCTTCTTCCGCAGCTTCATGGCCACGCCCTTCACGGCCATGTTGTTCGCCTCGGTCGCGCCAGACGTGAAGACGATCTCCGCCGCGTCCGCGCCGATCGACGACGCCACCTGCCCCCTCGCCGCCTCGAGCGCCTCGCGCGCGGGATCGCCGGCGGAATGAAGAACGGCGGCGTTCCCGAACTGCTCCGTCATGTACGGGAGCATCGCCTCGACGACGCGAGGGTCGACGGGCGAGCCCGTCTGGTAGTCGAGGTACCCCTTCGTGGTCATCTCAGTCAGCCTCCGCGCTCCGCATGAGCAGCGCGCCCGAGCTGTCCGTGGCCGGCTCGTCCCGGAGAACCGGAGACGGGCGAGCTAGAAACAGAGGACGCCGTCGGCATCGAGCGTGAGATCGTTGAGCGTCGCCGCGCCGACGATCTCGGCGCCGTCCACGTAGTCGCCCCGCCCGAGGCCCATCATCTGGCTGCTCTGGTCGCAGACCATGAACTTCACGCCGGCGTCGATTGCCTTCTGCATCATCTCCGAGAGCACGGGGAACGACCCGAGCTGGATCTTCTCCGCCGCCCCCTTCTTGATGACCGTGAGCCCCATCCCAAGGAAGTAGACGGTCGCGTCGATGTTCATCGACGCCGCCACCGTCGCGAGCACGATCGGCGAATAGAGCCGCATAGGGGCGTTCACACCCGATGTCTGTACGTAGAGCATACGCTTCTTCTCAGGCATTGTCATTCCTCCTTCGAGTCGGACCCGGCGTCCCGCGGTTGCGGGCCCATTCGACGGGCCGCCTCCCCGAACACTCACGAGGCGCGTCGCCGACTCGGCGTCGCGCCTGCCGACTCATCAGACCGGCTTCCGTCCTACTCCGTCCGGCGGATCAGGAACCTGAAGACCCCGCCGTCCTCCTCGACCGAGAGAAGCTCGTGACCGGTCCGCTTCGCCCAGCTGGTGATGTCGGGCCTGGACGATGGGTCGTCGGCCAGCAACTCCAGGACCTCCCCGACCCCGATGTTCCCGATCTCCTCATTCGTGCGGATGACCGGCTCGGGACAAAAGAAACCCGTCATGTCGAGGGACGTAGTCACCTTCATCTCCTTGTCGTTCGTCAACTGCGCCTCCGATGTTCGTTCACCTCGGCGGGCGGGCAGGCCCGCGCCTCTCTATATATAGGATGCCGATCGCCGGGTGGGGTTCCAGGACGGGGAACGCCACGAAAGGCCCCTGAAGGGGGCCAAGAGGCCCTCCGGCCGCTAGCCGAGGATCCTGAGGAGGATCCCCCAGACTGCATTGAAGAAGGGATCGAGGGCGCCCAGCCAGAGGAGCCCCAGGATGATCACGAACCCGAACCGCTCGATCGACAGGTACGCAACGGCGGCGTTGGTCGGGAGCGCTGCCGCCACGAGCCGCGAACCGTCGAGTGGCGGGATCGGGATCATGTTGAAGAACGCGAGGAAGAGGTTGATCCCGGCGCCGGCGAACGCGAAGAAGGCGATCCAGTTCGGCCAGCCCTGCGCCGCGGCCAGCCGGAAGAGACCGGCGAAGACCGCGACCTGGAGCAGGTTCGAGACCGGCCCGGCCAGCGCGGTGATGGCGAACCCCTTGAGGGGGTCCTGGAACCTCCGGATGTCGACGGGCACGGGCTTCGCCCAGCCGATGATGAACGGGGACTGCGTCACGATCAGGAAGCCCGGGATGATGATGCTCCCGAAGAGATCGATGTGCGGGACCGGGTTCAGGGTCAGTCGGCCCATGCGCCGCGCGGTCGGGTCGCCCATCTTCTCCGCGACGAGGCCGTGCGAGACCTCGTGCACGATGATCGCGAAGAGGAGCACGAAGATCCGGATGACGATCTGCGCGACCTTCGGCACGCCCGGAATGCTCTGAGCGACGATGAGTGAAAAGAGGCGCACGCCGAAGATGCCGCCGACGGCCAGGGCCATCGTCGTCGGGAGGCATCGCGCGAGAACGCGCCCGGCGTCGCAGCGTCCCGGCTGTCCGGGCTCCGGGAGTCCTCCGGTTGGTTTCATCATGCCTCTTCCGCCCATCCGTCCACGAGATCGATGATCTCCTTGAACCTCTTCATCACGTCGCAGTCGACATCGTCGTACGCCCCGTACGGATCGAAGAGGACCGGCTTCATTCCGATGGTCCGCGCGCCGACGACGTCGACCTCGTAGTAGTCGCCGACGAAGGCGACCTCCTCTGCGGGCAGCGCCGACGCGTCGAGCGCCTTCACGAAGATCTCGGGATGCGGCTTGCTGACGCCGACGACCGCCGAGTCGATCACGAAGTCGAACCGATCTCGGATCCCGATCTCACCCAGCCTCTGGTCGAGCCTGCCGTCGGAGTTTGAGATGATCCCGACGGCGAGATCCCGTCGTGCGAGCTCGTCCATCGTCTCGCCGAAGCCGTCGACCGGGACCTTCCAGATGCCGACCCCGAGGTCGTTCGCCTCCCTCGTCATCTCGATCGCGGTCGGTACGTCCTGCTCGGGGAGGCCGAGCTTCCGATAGAACGGCGTGTAGTACACGTCCCAGAACGCCATGACGTCGCCGCCGGCCGACTCGGCGACCGCGCGGTCGAACGCGCTCCGGGCGTCCGCTTCCGCGGCGACGACCTGGTCGACGGTGGCCTCGGCGCCGAGCGAGCTGGCGACGACCCGGTAGATCTCGTAGTCGGGGAAGACAATCGTGTTTCCAGCGTCGAAGAAGACCCCTCGGATCATGTGCGTCTCCTGGTGTTCCCGCCTTGCCCCGCGCGTTCTACCCGCCGGTCACCCGGGCAACCGCCTTCTCCAGCGACCCGCCCGCGGACAGGGAGTGGAGCCACGCGTTCCTGTACTGGACGATCGCCTTCTCCTCGTACCCGGCTCCGCGCTCCTCGAGGGTCCTGCCGTCCTCGAGCACCACCTCGGCCGAGCGCACGCTGACGAGCGCCGCCGCCAGGTCGGTGTTCCTCTTCATCGCGACGTCGACCTGCCGCAGGGCCTCTTCCCGCTCTTCCTCCGGGGCGTCCTCGCGGTACTCGACCGTCTCCCTGTAGTGTCGCTCGAGCGCGTCGCTTGCCGCGCTCACCCTCGCCGACGTCCACTCGACGGCCCAGACCGCGAGCATGTGGTCGGCGACGACGAGCGCCCCCAGGAGGTTCTGGATCCGGATGCCGGTCTCGGCAGGGAAGATCACCTCGGGATCCTCGACGGCCTGCCGCCGGAGCGCCCTCACCACGTTGCGGTCCTCGACGAAGACACCGTCAGTCACGTAGTGGTCGCCGCTCGCGGCGTCCACGGAGTCGGAGAACGCCGCCGTGGTCGCGGCCACCTGCCCCAGCGCGTGCGCCAGCTCCTCGAGAACGCGGGCACTCGCTCCGAGCGCTGGAACGAGATCCCTCAGGCTCACGGCGAGGTCCGACGCGCCGTGCGCCTGCACGAGCACTCCCTCCCATGCCGTGTCGAGGGGCGACGCCCCATCAGAGCGGCACCCGGTCACGAGCTCCTCGAGCTCGGCCACCGCGGCTTCGAGTTCCGCCGCCACGCCCTGGAGAGGCGCGCCCGCGATCCCGTGGGCGGGCTCCATCAGGCCGAGGTAGTCGCCCGCCGCAAGGGCGGCCTGCGCCCGGTCGACCGCAGCGGCAAGATCCGCGGCGCCCGCCCTGGCTCCCGCCCCGGCGGCCGTGAACCTGTCAACGCCCGCTTCGAGCTCGCGCACCCGCGCGCGGCTCTCGCCGCCGACCTCCTCGTGCCACACGACGTACCCGAAGAGCGTGTCCCTCGCCGTTCCCCCGAGGATGGGGAGCCTCGAAAGCCCCGGAATCCCGAACGTAGCGTCGACCATCCCTACGCCCTCTATCGCCGCCGCGACCCCCTCCCCGATCGTGTCGACCGACGCCCGGATGCGTCCGGGTTCGCCAGCCACCTCCGCATCGAGGAACGCGCTCGTCTCGGCAGCGAGGCCGTCGAGGAACCCCGTCCTGACCTCCACGATCGACCGAACGAGATCGGCGGGAAGCGCGATGTTGTACGAGGATGCCGCCGTCCCATCCGGGGCCGGCGCCTCGGAGCCCGACGCCTCCTGATCCTGCGCGCACAGATACCCCGCCGACAGCGCCAGCGCGAGCGAGGCGAGCATGAGCGAAGCCGCCGCGAGCGGGGGGATGTTTCGCGGCCGATGGAGAATCTGTCGAGGCATCGTGTGCTCCAGTGGGCGAAGCGTGTTCAGTGAAAACGACCTGATTGCGCCATGGTATCACATATCCTGCGGGGCACCAAGACGCCGCCAGAGAGCCGCTTGCCCACCGCCCCTCCAGCGTGCATAATCGTACTCTGATGGGCATGCGTTCTGCCGGCTGGCGGAGCCGTCGGCAGACACTGGCATTCAGGAGAGGGAACGAACGTCGCGGCCGCAAGCCGTCCCCGGGTCGCCGGGCACGATCGGGAGCACCGGAGGCCCCCCGGCGGACGGACGCGGTGAGAGCGGCGCAGCGGGAACGGCCGGGAACGGCCGAAAGGAGCAGCGCGATGCGATCAACGCAGGCATACCTTCTGGGACTCCTCCTGGTGGCGGCGATGCTGCCGACCACCGCCGGAGCCCGCTTCGAGCCCCTCGAACTCGGGGAGGCCGCGGCGCTCATGGAGGAGCTCGGGGGAACGGCGAGGCACCCGAACGCGAACTCGGTTATCGGGTTCGACCACCAGTACATCGAGTTCGACGAGCGGGGCGCCTACGATGAAACCCACCACACCTTCATCAAGATCCTGACCGACGAGGGGCTCAACGAACACGGCGACGAGTCGATTATCTACCACCGGCGCTACGGATCGGTCGACGTCGTGCTGGCCCGCGTCATCAAGGCGGACGGGACGGAGGTCGTCGTCGACGAAGACCTCATCACCGAGGGGACGCCGCCCCAGGTGTCGGCGATGAACATCTTCGAGACGGACTTCAGGGAACTGACGATCGTCTTCCCGAACCTCGAGGTCGGAGACGCGATCGAGACCATCACCCGGCTCGACTACGAGCCGCTCATCGAGAACGGCTTCAACGGGATGTACTTCGCCCAGTCGACGTCCCCGATCGAAGAGGTCACGATCACGATCGTGGGCCCCGTCGACATGCCGCTCAAGCACATCGTGAGAGACGGCGACCTCGAGTTCACCGAGAGCACCGCCGACGGCAAGCACGTCTACTCCTGGAAGGGAACCAACATCCGGCACATCGAGCCCGAGGTGGCGATGCCGTCGCCGGCGCAGTTCGCGACGCGCGTCGTGGTCTCGACGATCCACACGTGGGAGGAACTGTCGAACTACCTCTGGGAGATGACCGACGAGAAGTGCGTGGCCGAGGAGCCGGTGAAGGAGCTCGTCGCCGAGATCACGGAAGGCCTCGACTCCACCGAGGACAAGATCCGCGCGATCCACTACTGGATCACCGAGAACGTTCGCTACCTCGGCATCGCCATGGACCGCGGCGCCTACCTCGAGCCCCACTTCGCGGCCTACACCCTCGAGAAGGAGTACGGCATCTGCCGCGACAAGGCCGTCCTCATGGTGACGATGCTCGAGGAGATCGGGGTTCCCGCCTGGGTCGTCATCATCAACGTCAACCGCCTGACCGACGTCGAGATCCCGAACACGCTCTTCGAGCACGGGATCGTGGCGATCGAGGGTCCGGACGGCGAGTACCTCTACATCGACCCGACGCAGGAGACGAGCCGCGAGGTCTACTCGACCTACGTGGGCGACCGGTGGGCCCTCGTTCTCACGGAGGGCGGAACCGAGATCAGGAAGGCGCCGCACGTGCCGGCGAGCGCGAACTCCGGCGACGTCGTCGACACGTCGATCCTCACCGAGGACGGGGCCATCTCCGGCACCGTAACGATCACCGGGACGGGCATGTACGAGGAGATCCTCCGGGTCATCGCCAAGAGCGCGCAGGAGGAGCAGTTGAGGATGGCGTGGGAGGGAGCGGTCCAGGAGCTCTACCCCGGCGCCGAGATGACGTCGTTCGAGGTCACCGACTACGAGGACCTCTACGAGCCGATCCGGATCACCGTCGGGTACGCGGTCGACGACTACGCCCTCGAGGCCAACCCGTACTTCCTCTTCCGCGTGCCGGCGGCGACCGGCCAGTTCGACTTCCTCTCGGAGGCGATGGTCGGGCGGCTGACCGGCCTCGCGGAGAGGAAATACCCGCTCGCGCTCAGCATGACGCTCGGCCTCGAGGAGAAGGGGCAGGTCGTCATTCCGGAGGGCTACACCGTCGCGAGCCTCCCGGACAACGTGTCGTACCAGGAGGGCGTGATCGGTCTCGAGATCGAATACACGTTCGTCCCTGCAGCAAGGAACGACGGCGAGGCGCTCATCAAGTACCACCGCACGTTCGGCATCGACTCCTTCCAGGTCTCTCCGAAGGACTACCTCGCCCTGAGGGACGCCATGAAGCTCGCCGGCAAATCCACGAGAGGCGAGGTCATTCTGAAGAAGGTGGAGGGCTAGATGAAGAGGATCACGATCATCCTGATCGCGCTCGCGATCACGGCCGCGGCCCTCACCACCGCCGCGGCGGCCGACGCCCCCGAGGACCAGTGGCGGGACGTCGACGTCGAGAAGCTCACGGAGAGGATCCCCGGCGAGGAGGATTACCCCAACGCCGACGCGATCTTCGCGAAGGTCCAGGAGTTCATCCAGGTCGCCGATGACGGATCGAGCGAGGCGCGCAGGAACCTCCTCGTGCGGATCCTGTCGCTCATGGGTCGTGAGACGTACAGCAACCAGATCTTCACGTACGACAGCGACGTCAGTTCGATATCGGTGACGAAGGCGCAGACGGTGAGGAAGACCGGCAGGGTCGTCGAGGTGGAAGAGGACGCCATCAACGATGTCACTCCTGCGTTCCTCGAGGGCGCGTCGATGTACGCCAACGTCCTCGACAAGGTCATCTCCTTCCCGGTGGCCGGGCCGGGCTCGACGATCGAGCTCCAGCTCGTCGAGACGAGGGAGGCCACGAAGGACGGGAGCTTCTCGGGGGTGGAGTACTTCGGCGGGGACGACCCGTATCTCGATCACGAGCTCACGCTCCTGTACCCTGCGGACGTCGAGGTCCGCGCCGTGGAGTCCGGCGGCATCGCCGGACTCGGCGAGATCAGGAGGAAGAACGGCCGGGGCCAGATCACCTGGTCCGCCGAGGACGTCGGTGCCCTCCCCCCGGAGAATAACGCCCCGCCTCGATCCGAGCTCCTGCCGCGCATCATGTACTCCTCGTACCAGAACTGGGACGAGGCAGCGGCGTTCTTCGCCGGCGAGTTCTTTCCGCACGTCCAGTCCGACGGAGCGGTCGCGGAGCACGCCGCACAGGTGACCGCCGAGTACACGGAACAGAGCCACAAGATGTACTCGTTCTTCATCGACGTCGCGACGGGGATCAGGAACGTCTACCTGAACCTCGGCCTCGGCGGGTACGAGCCGAACGACGCGAGCCTCGTGCTCGAGAACAAGTACGGCGACACGCGCGACAAGGCCGTGCTGCTCGTGAGCGGCCTGAGGTCGCTCGGCGTCGACGCCTACCCGGCGCTCGTTCGCGGCCAGCGGGCCACGTTCGTCGAATCGGTCCCGACGCTCAAGCAGTTCAACCGCATGCTCGTGGCCGTGCCGGATGAAGAGGGCTACACGTTCTTCGATCCGATGCTCGACGACGCGGCCCTGGGCTATCTCCGCTGGGGACGCGGCAACACGGCCCTCGTCGTGAAGGACGACGGGAGCGGGGAGCTCGTGGCGATTCCGGCCTTCGAGCCGGAGGAGAACATCTCGCGGCACACCGTGAGCCTGGGATTCAAGAGCGAAGATCTCGTAGAGGCCAGCGTATCGTGCGAGCTCACGGGCCTCTTCGACCGGCGTGCGCGGCGGCGGCTCAAGGACGCGACCCCGTCCGAGGCCGAGGATTTCTTCGAGGCGACCGCGAACGCGTTCTCGCCCGGAAGCGAGAGCCTTCACTCGACCATCACCGACCTCAAGAGGCTGAACGGGCCGTGCCGAATCCAGCAGGTCGTCTCGGCGACGGACTTCGGCGTGAAGCAGGGCGACTTCATGATCGTCCGCATCCCGGAGTTCCCGTTCGAATTCGCGAGGATCGACTTCTACCCGTCTCTCGCGGAGCGCGAGCTCCCGTTCGACACGCCGTGCGAGCTCGTGAGCGAGTACTGGTGCAAGATCATCCTGCCGGTCGGGTACGACGCCGTCCGGATCCCGGAGGCCTTCGCGGTCGACACGCCGGTGGCGAGATTCGAGCTCCAGTGCAACTACGACCGTGACGGACGCACGATCCACTGGAAGGAGATAATCACCCTGCGGGAGAAGACGATCCCGGTCGAAAGCTACTCCGAGTTCAAGGACGCGCACGACACGCTCGTGTCGCCGAAGAGCAGGCTCGTGCTCCTGCAAGAGGAAGTGCTCCTTCGCAAGGAGCAGTTCTAGCGGGGCCCATGGCGAGGAGGGAAGCGTGAACGAAGAATCGACAGAGCGGGACCGAACTGGGAGCGAGAAGGACGGCGGCCTGTTCAACGCCGTTTGCAGGCAGTTCGACAAGGCCGCGGATCTCATGGACCTCGATCCCGACACCAGGAAGATCCTGGCGGCGACGATGAACGAGGTCACGATCCACTTCCCCGTGAAGATGGACGACGGCCGCATCGAGATCTTCTCGGGGTACCGGGTGCAGCACAACGACGTGCTCGGCCCCTTCAAGGGGGGCCTCCGCTACCATCCGCTCGTCTCTCCCGACGAGGTGAGGGCGCTCGCCGCGTGGATGACCTGGAAGTCGGCCATCGTGGACATCCCGTTCGGCGGGGCCAAGGGCGGAATCCAGTTCGATCCGAATGGGTACTCCGCGAGCGAGATCGAGCGCATCACGCGACGGTTCACCTTCGCCCTCGGCAACACGATAGGCCCGGAATACGACATCCCCGCCCCAGACGTGAATACGAACGCGCAGATCATGGCCTGGATGATGGACACGTACCTGGCGACTGTGCCGGCTCACCAGCGGTCGGCCAACGTGCACGTGGTCACCGGCAAGCCGGTTGGTTCGGGCGGCAGCCTCGGCCGCGACAAGGCCACCGGTCAGGGCGTGGTCTACATGATCGAGGAATGGGCAAAGGACAACAGCTTCGATCTCGGCAGAGCCACGTTCACACTTCAAGGCTTCGGGAACGTGGGCTCCTGGGCCGCGCGTCTTCTCAAACCGTTCGGCTCGACGATGGTGGCGGTCGAAGACGTAAGCGGCTGCATCGTGAACGAGGACGGGATCGATCCCGACGAGCTTCTGGAGCACGTCAACACCCGTGGCGGAGTAGCAGGGTTCCCGAAGGCCAGACCGGCCGACTGCGACACGTTCGTCTGCACTCCCGCAGATATCTTCATCCCGGCGGCGCTCGAGAGTCAGATCACGGCGGAGACCGCTCCTCACATGCGGGTCCGGCTCGTGGCCGAGGGCGCCAACGGCCCGACCGATCCGGACGGGGACGCCATCCTTCGGGAGAGGGGAATCGACGTCATCCCCGACATCCTCTGCAATGCGGGAGGGGTGATCGTCAGCTACTTCGAGTGGCTGCAGAACAAGAGGAGCGAGTTCTGGGATCTCGAGGAGATCGACGAGAAACTGAGCCGGAGGATGCGAGACGCGTACTCCCGCGTCTGCGACACCGCCAAGGACTGCAGGACTGACTGGCGCACAGCCGCATACATCGTTGCGCTTCGGCGGCTCGCGAGGGCCTACAAGGACCGGGGCATCTTCCCGTAGTGTCAGCCCGCCGGAAGCGAAGCGGCGCTCTGCCGGCCGCGACACGGCCCCTCTCGGCGCGAGCCCCCTCCATCTGGCGGTCCGCCCTCATGCATAGACCGTGGGGCCTGCCGCTCGAAACCGGCAGGCCCGGGCCTGTGCCCCGAGTCGGGCGGGGGCGTCCCGTGGACGCGCTCTGGCCCGAGCCTTCCGGGTTGAAATCGCACATGACGTCGAGTACACTTGTCGGGCTTACGCGGACTTGAGCGGTCAGCTCCCAGGGAGACGCATCCCCTGGAGTTGTCGGCCAACGCCCTGAAGCGGAAGGAGCCATATGAGCCGGGAGCGGATTCTCACGATCCTCGAAAAGCACGAGGGAAAGCAGGGCGCACTCATCTCGATTCTCGAAGAGATCCAATCTGAGTTCAGTTACCTCCCCGAGTCGGCTCTTCGGGTTGTGGCGGATACGACGGGGCGATCTCTGGTCGAGGTCATGGGAGTGGCAACGTTCTACAGATCCTTCAGCCTGAAACCCAGAGGCAGACACCTCATGTCGGTCTGCCTGGGAACAGCGTGCCACGTGCGGCGCGCCCCGAAGATAGCCGACCTCCAGGCAGCTGGGGATCAAGGCGGGGGAAACGACGGAGGACCAGGAGTTTACCTTCGAGACCGTCAACTGTCTCGGCGCCTGCGCTCTGGGCCCGGTGGTCGTCGTCGACGGGCACTACTTCCCTCACGTGACGCCGCCGAAGGTCTCTCGGATCATCGAGAAGACCCGGGAGGGCCTCGACAGGATCGACCTCGCGACCGACAGGAGGGTCTTCCCGCTGGAAGTGCGTTGCCCGCACTGCAACCACAGCTTGATGGACGCGGACCGCAAGTTGGACGGTCACCCTGCGGTGCACATCACGGTGTCGTTCGGGCGCAAGCACGGGTGGATCCGGCTCTCGTCGCTGTACGGAAGCTACACGATGGCGTCGGAGCACGAGATCCCGCTCGACACCGTCGTTCACTGCTACTGCCCACACTGCCACGCCGAGCTCGGCGCCGCCTCGACCTGCGCAGCATGCGGGGCCTCGATGGTCCCGCTGATCGTTCGCGGCGGAGGGATCGTGCAGATCTGTTCCCGGCGAGGCTGCAAGGCACACATGCTCGATGTGAGCTAGGATCCATTGATCAAGAGCCACCAGGACCCAGGAAAGAGGGAGCTCGATGCCGCGACTAACATCTCTTGAGGAGTTCCGGCGCTTCCGAAGAGAGGCGCCACAAGAGAGGCGCCACCGAAGACGGGGGACGCGAAGCCGTGTCTGGTGATCTGCGCAGGGACGGGCGGACAGGCTAGCGGCTCCAACGACATCATGCGGGTGATCAAGCGCGAGATCCTCGAGCGCGGGTTGCAGAACAAGATCTCGCTCAGGATCACCGGCTGCCTCGGCTTCTGCGAGATGGACCCGTTCATCATCGTGGAGCCAGAGTACAACCTCTATCCCAAACTATCGATGGAGGACGTCCCCAGGATCATCGACGCCGCTCTCGCCGGAGAGGTGCTCGACGATCTGCTCTATCGCGAGCCCGGGACGGATGAGGCTTACACCTCTCAGCTGAAGATCCCGTTCTTCCAGGGGCAGACCCGCACGATCCTCGGCAGGAATCAGCACGTCGACCCGATCCGCCTCCTCGACTACATCGGGGAGGGCGGTTACTCGGCGCTCGAGAAGGTCCTGGGATCGCCCGACCCCGAAGCGATCATCGACGAGATCAAGAAATCCGAGCTCCGGGGGCGCGGCGGAGGCGGTTTCCCGACCGGCAGGAAATGGGAACTCGCGCGCCGGTTCGGAGACGCGACGACTGAGAAGTTCGTCGTCTGCAACGCCGACGAGGGTGATCCGGGCGCCTACATGGACCGCAGCCTCCTCGAGGGCAATCCCCACACCGTTCTGGAGGGGATGATCATCGCGGGAATCGCGATCGGGGCAAAGCACGGCATCATCTACGTGCGGAGCGAGTACCCCCTGGCCATCAAGCACGCCAGGATCGCGATCGACCACGGATACGATCTAGGAATCCTGGGCACCAGCATCCTCGGCACTGGCATCGACTTCGACATCGACATCGTGCGGGGGGCCGGGGCCTTCGTCTGCGGCGAGGAGACGGCTCTCATCCGATCCGTCGAGGGCAAGATGGGCGAGCCGCGACAGCGTCCACCCTACCCGATCGAGAAGGGCATCTTCGGCCAGCCCACGTGCATCAACAACGTCGAGACTCTCTCGAACGTTCCGGTGATCATCGACAGGGGTGCCGCCGAGTACGTCAAGGTGGGCGTGCCCGGGAACACGGGCACGAAGATCTTCTCGCTGGTCGGCAAGATACGGAACACGGGTCTCGTCGAGGTCCCGCTCGGCACGCCGATCAGTAAGATCGTCCATGAGATCGGGGGCGGCCCGATCGGCAAGGCCAAGATCAAGGCCGTGCAGACAGGGGGACCGTCGGGCGGGTGCATTCCCGCCTCGATGTTCGACCTCCCGGTCGACTACGACCACCTGACCGGCGCGGGATCGATGATGGGCTCGGGCGGCATGATCGTCATGGACGAGAACACGTGCATGGTCGATGTCGCCAGGTACTTCATGAGCTTCCTCAAGGACGAGTCGTGCGGCAAGTG
>JALGWI010000038.1 GCA_025774245.1 bacterium | reverse complement strand
ACCGGCTGCTCGCGGCCGGCGGGACGTTCTCTGCGACGGACTTCCGGGACGCCGTGGCCGCGTCCGTCCGGCCGTTCTCGGAGACACTGGCAGATCTCATCGATGAGACCGTGGGGGCTGGCGGCGGCGATCCGAACGACAGCGAATCGGTCATCGAGCGCCTGTCGGTTCTGGGGCGCGACGGGGATCCCCTCGCGATCCAGCACGGGATCGGCGGGTACGTCCTTCCGACCGTGGCTGCGGCGCTCCACCTGTTCGCGGCGCACCCGCGGGATCCGGCGCAGGCCCTCGGGCGGACGATGCTCGCGGGCGGAGACACCGACACGGTCGGCTCGCTCGTCGGCGGGCTCGTCGGGACGCTGAACGGGGAGGATGTCTGGCCCGCGCACCTGAGCTCCAACGTTCAGAATGTCGAGCACCTGATCCGCGTCGCCGACTCGTTCTCCGAGGTGTGCTCCGGCCTGATCTGCTAACGCGAGTGTGCGACGGGAGGGACGTCATGAGGGACGTCATGAGGACGAACGTCAGCGCGACGGTCCTGGTGGTGTGTGTCGTCGGGCTCATCGCGCTTGCGGGCACCGCATCGGCCTCGGTCGTCATCCGCTCCCGCGTCGACGACGGACGCTGGACGGCGAGGACGGCCGTCTCCCCGAAGAAGGGCCAGAAGATCACGCTTCGGGTCGACGAGGTCGAGGGCGCGACGATCCGGTGGTACCGGATCCTCCCGGACCTTTCCAGGAACTACACGAACGCGCGAAGGCAGCGGGCCGGCGCCCCGGTCGAGTGGGCCGGCTACGATCGCATCGGATACGAGCGGATCGAGCTCAGGGAGTTTCGCGGGGCCTGGGAGATCGAGCCCTTCACCGTGATCAGTCGGCGGGGGCCGTTTGAGCGGTTCAGAAACTGGATCCGGCGGCTCTCCCGCCGATTCGGCGGGCCGACGCTCACGAGCAAGGAGATCGGGAGCTTCTGGTTCCAGGCCGAGATCGAGCGGGACGGCCGCGTCGAGCGGTCGCCCGGGATCGAGCAGTCGGATCATCGGGGCCTCTCGCCGGTGGTCTTCCGTGTCTCGATCCGTGACGGCGACGGCTACCTCGGGTACGTCTCCTCGTTCACGAACGTCCCGGGCGTCTTCGGCTCGGTGATCCACCAGAGCGAGAACTACATCGGCGTCGACTGCGCCGACGTGCTCGTGGCGGCGTACGCACGGTGGAAGGGACGGTCGATGAAGACGAACTACAGCGTCGCGATGCTCGTCGACGCGCTCCCGAACGTCACGGAGTTCGACGTGAGGAGGGGGAACCCGAACAAGGAGATCCGCTGGGAGACCGACGTTCGTCCGGGCGATCTTCTCGCAGTCAAGTACCGCGGCTCGTGGACGTACGGCCACATCGGTGCTCTCCACGGGGACGCGAACGGGAACGGCCGGCTCGATCGGGGGGACATCGTGGTGCACGCGGGCCCGGCGCCGCTCCACTACTCGCCCCTGAGGTGGGGAGCGTTCAACGGGCACGTCGTGGTGCTCAGGTTCAAGGACGGGTTCGGCTGAGCCGCGACCCGGCTCGCCGACGGCGGCCACGGACTCCCGCCGGAACAGATGATCCATGAACTACAAGGAGGCCGCGGGATCGTCCCGCGGCCTCCTTCTGCCTTCTCTGCCTTCCGTACATCGCGCGGCGGCCGGCGTTCCCGGCGCGGCGCGCTCGCCTCCTGCTACCGCGGGCAACTCGGGTTCTGCGCCGTCAGCGGCGGCGACTTGTCCCTGAGCTTCTTCGGCATCGTCTGCCCCGTGAAGTGCGAGACGATACGCGGCAGGAGCTCGTCCATGTCCTGCTGCCCGTAGATCGTGTCGTACTGGTGCTCGAGCGGCTGGCCGGACAGCACGACCCAGCCTCCGCCGAGGCTGTACTCCACGAGCGTCGGGTTCCAGCTCTCGTCCCTGCAGTAGACGGTCGTCCCGTCCGGCAGGTTCGTGAAGCTCTCGTGGCTCGCGTAGTTGTGGTCGAGCGTCTCCGGGAGACCCGCCACCAGCGGCAGGGCGCCGTCGGTGACGTAGTTCAGCCAGTCGTAGTCGAAGAGCGGTTGGACGTCGCCCGGCAGGATGATCCCGGCCGTGGCCATCGAACCGTAGTTCCAGCCCTCGTCGCAGGCTTCCCACAGGAGAGAGCCGCCGGAGTACACGAAGCTGTTGAAGCGGATCTGGCTCGCGGCGTAGTTGTCGTAGAAGCTCTGCGCCTGGTCGTTGCAGATGATGACGAGGTCCTGGCCGGGAACGAGAGCGGCCGTCGCCATGTCGGACGAGTTCATGATCTCGTACGTGTCGGGGCCCGTGCCCGGCGTGAACCCGAGCGCCTCGAGGACCTCCACGGTCGCGTTGCTGTACCAGGGGAGGAGATCCCTGAAGAGCTTCACGTGGTTCGCCGTGCCGGCGCCGCCGCCGACGTTGACGTTGTGCGTGATCGTGCCGATGAGACCGTCGGTGTCCTTCGCCTGCATCGTGACGGTGTAGGCGCCGGACTGGCCGTAGGAGTGCGTCTTGGTGTGGTTGTTCTCCCAGCTCGTGTCCCAGCTGCCGTCGCTGCTCCAGTCCCAGCGGAACGACAGGTCCCCGACCGGATCGACGTCGTCGATCGTCTGCGAAGCGTCGAACGTGAACTGCGTGCCGACGACGCCCGCGGGCGGGTCGACGCTGAATTCCGCCGACGGAGCGAGGAAGTCGTTGAGCGACGTGATGACGCCGGCCGTCTGCGTCACGTCGTAGCAGAGGTCCTCGTCAGCGAGCGCCCAGTCCCAGAAGAACGGACCCTCGTCGTTCACGTAGCTCATGAGGTTGATGGCGAAGTTGACGTCGCGCCAGATCCAACCGGCCGACTCGATGAAGTTCTCGGACGCGCTCGAGGGCGTGTCGCCCTCCCAGCACCAGTCGGCCCAGTCGTCGGAGTTGTCGGAGAGGAGCTCGCAGAAGTGGACCACGAACTGCTCCGGCGCCTCCTGCCTGAGGTCGAGCGTGAGCTGGTTCGCGTAGAGCGACGGGATGTCGAGGTAGCCAGCGAGGCTCGTCCAGGTCGGTGTGCAGCGGTAGCCGATCATGAGCTCGAGGATGTGGATCGCCGCCTGCCCGGTGTTGAGGGCGGTCGCCCTGCCGACCGGGTCGGACCAGTTCTCGATGGCCGAGAAGTCGTCGCCCTTGATCATGCAGATGTAGTACGAGCCGTCACCCAGGGCGTAGCTCGTCGCCTCGGAGGTCGGCGTGACCGTCGGGGGCCAGCCCCAGGCGTACGTCGGCGTGCCGTCCCTCTCGACGGTGACGACGTCGATCGGAGTCCAGGTCTCGTCCTGCACCCACGCGGTGTACCAGATCTGCCTCGGGTTCACGAAGTTGACGTTGTCCCCCGCGGCGTCCTCGATGTGCGGAGGAGCGAGCCTGCCGCCGCGACCGGTGCCGAGCTCTTCCATCGCCCACTTCGAGATGTCGGCGACCTGCTGGAAGATCACGGGGTTCATGTTGTAGTCGAGCGCGGTCTCGGCATCGTCCTCCCAGGCCGTCGTGAGGTCGGCCACGAGATCGGTGAACGCCAGGGTGGGCTCGATGGTGTCGAGGTAGAGCTCACGATCGCTATGATCGGTGAAGATGAGGTGCGGCACGCTCATCGTGAGAGCGAGCGCCGTCGAAGCGTCGTCGGCCATGACGCTCCGCGCCAACGGGTCGTAGAGACCGATGTAAGCGACGTTCCCCGTCGTCTTCGAGACGAAGAGAAGCCACTGCCACGTGTCGGAGTCGACGACGTCGACCGTGAACGTACCGTCGGTCGAGAGGTCCGCCGAGCCGGCGAACGTCAGGACCCTCAGGTGCTGCTGCTTGAGTGTCGAGTTCTCGACGACCTCGAGCTGACCCGTGATCGTCGTCCTCGGGATCGCGTCGCTGCCTCCGCCTCCGCCTCCGCCGTCGCCAGGGTCCGTCACCGACGAACACGAGCTCAGGCCGATGCACACGGCCGCGAACACTACAAACAGAACGAAGAGACGCCTCATCGAAAAGCCTCCTTCCGGTGCCCTTGTTTCTGCCCTTGTCTCTGCCCTTGCTTCATCTGTGCGTTCGTGAAAGGTCGCGAACAGAGGAACCCTGTGTGCAGGAATCATGCCCGGGAAGCGGGTTCTGAGCGGGTGTCGGCAGGTTTCCGGTGGACCGCTCAGGGGCCCGCTGTGGGGACGCTCGCAGCGCCGCGGAGGGGCCGTCCTGGCGGGCATATCCAGCGACTTCGGGGCAGGCAGAGGGCGGAGCGGGGGCTCAGGAGGGCCGAAAGAGCGGGTCCGGGCGACCTTGTGGCGCCGACGGACGGTCCCGGCAGGGGCCGACCCCCGAAATGTTGCAGGGCGCGGCGAGGGTCGCCGCGCCCTGTGTGCCGGTCGTGTGTGCCGGCTCCGGGGGGCCGGTCCCGCGGGGCCGTCCCGCCGGACCGGGGAGCTTGGGGATCTACTCGTCCGTGCTCTCCTCGGGGGTGACAACGCGGTAGGTCGTCCCCTCGAACACGAACGTGACCCTCTCACCGAGCGCGAGGTACTTCCCGATCTCGGGATCCCTGTCGAGGAGCTCGAAGTACTCGTCGCTCAGGAACTCGATCTCGACAACGTCGGCATCCTCCTCGCAGTCGGCGTCGATCCACCCGTCGCTCGCCGCGTCGTGCCGGAAGAGCTTGTCGCCGACGTGGCGGACGGAGTCGGGATCGGGAACGGCCGCCATCGCCCGCCGTCCCGCAGCCAGTTGCCGGCTCGCCTCGACGGCGGATCGGCCCGTCTGGGCGGTGCTCCCCGTGCCTGGCGAGGCGCGCCCGCCGCGGACGTGGATCTCGCCCTCGTGCAGAACAACTCCGGGCTGGGTCGCGATCGCCTCCTCGACCGTGTTGATCGGCCGGACCTTCGGCGCCGACGTCCTGGTCGCGGTCACCTCGGTGTCGATGACCGGTCGGGACGCCATGATCTGCACCTCCTGCATGGGGATCGACGTTCCCGCCATCATCGACGGATCCGTCGCCGGCGGCGACGAGAAGCGCGTCGGTGGCGGGGCCGAAGAGACCCGGGTGCCTTCCATGACGAGATACGATGTGTACTCCGTCACGAGCCCGTGGTCGGTCGCGAGCCTGACGACCTCGCTCCTGAGCTCCGGGTCCTCGCCGTTGAGGCGGATCGCGGTGATGAGGTAGGCGATCTTCCGCGACGCCCAGAGCGGAGGGATGAACGCCCGCCCGTCGGTCTCGGCGGGGAAGCTCGCCGCGTAGACGAACTCCTCCTCGCGATCCTCGACGTGCCCCCTGAGGCGCACCGCCGACTTGCCGGCGCCCTCGTACCGTCCGAAGATGACCGCCTGCGTCCCGTCGAAGACGTCCGGGAGGTCGAACGGATAGGTGTCGTAGACGGTGACGTCGTCGAACTCGATCGAGATGTCGGAGAGGACCGGACTCCTCACCCGGGAGTAGAAGCTCGTCACCTTGTGCTCGACGCTCTCGCTCGGCCGCACGTATTCGACGGAGCCGCGGTGGTCGAGGGAGAGCCGGTCGAGGAGCATGACGTTCACGTTGTACCCGACGCCGAAGGGGAAGACGCGCGCGCGGGCGACGTTCCTCGCCCTGGCGTTCTCGAGGATCTTCCCGACCTTCGTGACGCCGGTCGTGGGAAGGCCGTCCGTCAGAAAGATGACGATGTGCGGCCTGTCGGTGGGGGGGATACTGAGCGCCTCAGAGAGCGCCAGGTCGATGTCGGTGCTGCCTCCGGCCTCGATCTCCTCGACGAACACGAGCGCGTCGGCGATCGTCTCGTCCGTCACGGGGAGGAGCTCCTCGCCGAAGACGCGGAGCTGCGTCGCGAAGGTCAGGAGCCGGAAGCGGTCGTCCGGGTTCAGGTTCTCGAGGCAGAACGCGAGCGCGCTCTTCGCCTGCTCGAGCTTCTCGCCCCGCATCGAGCCGGAGCGGTCGAGGACGAACACGATGTCCTTCGGGATCACCTTGTCAGGATCCTCGAGCCTGCCGGGGGAGAGGAGCAGCATGAAGTAGCCGTCGTCCCCGTCGATCCGGTGGGTGACGAGGTTGAGCCCCACGTCCTCCTCGGAGACCGTGTAGTACAGGAAGAAGTCGCGATCGGGCACGACGTTCGAGTCCTCGTAGCCGCATGTGGCGGTGGAGCCTGCGACGATCGGATCGATCGCGTGGCTCGGGCTCATGAGGCTCTTGATGTCGATGCTCGACTTGATGCTGACGCTGACCGAAACCTCCTCGAGCGGTTTCGGCACGAACCTCTCGGTATTGAGCGGGTAGCGATACGTCACGAGCCCCGACTCGTACGTGAGGAGCTCCTGGTAGGACATCTCGACGCGCACCTCGCCTTTCGCCGGGATGGGGAAGACCCGCGCGCGGTAGACGTCGCGGCCGGCATGCTCCAGGAGCCCGGGGTCGCGCATGCTCCGTACGATGTTCTCGTACGTTCGCCGCGCCTCCTCGGCTTCGAGAAGCTCGCCGGTGATCTTCTCGCCGTTCATCCACATGGCGAAGTCGGTGATCGACGCGCTCTCGGGGATGGGGAAGAGGTAGGTGCCCTCGACGACGAAGGCGTTGTTGTTCACGAAGACCTGATCGATAACGGTCGTCGCGGCCTGGTCCTCGATCGTGACGTCGACGTGCTGGTACCGCACAGAGAAGCGCTCTGGCGGAGCCGAGCGCGGCACCTGCGACGCCGGGATCATCACCGGGTTGCCGGTCGCAGCGACGGCGATGACGAGGACGAGGATCCCGGAGAGCACACTGGCCGTAGTCGTTCGCAACGGCCTCATGGGAGTGCTCCTTTCCGGGGGGGCTCGGAGTGGGGAGTGGGCGGGGGGATGGTGTTGCGAGGCCGGTGCTCCTTATACTCCATAACTACCACCGGAATCGGAGCATGTCAACGGGGAAACGAACGGGATTGGAGAAGGGGGGCGATCGTGGATCGCCCCCCCCGAAACGAACCGACGCTGCCCGCAGTGTGGGGCAGCGTCAGTACCAGGCGTTCAATGTGCTCCTGCTGTCACCGTCACCCCTGTGACGGTGACACTCTGTACGCCTTCCCTCCGAACAGGAAGACCACCCTCTCGCCCAGGGATAAGTACTTCCCGATCTCGGGGCTCCTGTCGAGGAGGCTGAAATACTCCTCGCCCAGGTACTCAACTTCTGAGACGTCCATGTCCTCTGTGTATTCAGAGTCGACCCAGCCTTTGTGCGCAGTGTGGTAGAAGAAGACCCTCGTGCCGATCCTCCGGACCAGGCCCGACTCGGCGCCCTCGGTGATCGCCTTCCCGCGATCCAGCGAGAGGCGGCTGCTCAACGCGACGGCGTCCTGGCTGACGGGCGCGCCGTACGCGGCCTTGATCGAGCCCCAGGAGTCGTCGTTGCCTTCCTTCTTCACCTCGGCCTCTCCGCTTCCGCCGAAGATGACGTAGTGGGGAGAGGCGATCGCCTCTCCGACGTTGGTGATCACGCGGACCCTCTCTCCGTCGACGCTCGTCATCTGCCCCTCCGGGAGGTCCTCTCGGATGAGGTAGGACGTGTAGGGCGTCACGATCCCGAACTCGGTCGCAAGCCTAACGACCTCGTCCTTGAGCTCGGGGTCCTCGCCGTGGAGGCGCATCTCGGTCGTGAGGTAGGCGATCTTCCTGGACGCCCAGAGCGGCGGGATGAAGTCGTGTCCGCTCTCGCGCCCGGGGAAGCTCGTCCCGTAGACGAGCTCCTCGCGGCGGTCGCCGACGTGGCCGGTGAGGCGCACGTCGGTCTCGCCCGAGCCCTCGTACCGACCGAAGACGATCGTCTGCGTTCCGTTGAAGACGTCGGGGAGCGTGATGGGGTAGGTGTCGTAGACCCGCACGTCCCCGAAGTCGATCGCGATGTCGGAGAGGATCGGCTTCGCGATCTTGGAGTAGAAACTCGTGACCTTCTGCTCTATGTCCTCGCCGGCTTTCACGTAGTCGACGGTTCCGCGGTTGTCGAGCGAGAGCCGATCGAGCAACGTCGTGTTCACGTCGTACCCGACGCCGAAGACGAAGATCCTCGCGTCCGTCCCGTTCCTGCCCTCGACGTTGTCGAGGATCGTCGTGACGTCGGTCACCCCGGTCGTCGGAAGGCCGTCCGTCAGGAAGACGATCATCTTGGGGCGGTCGGAGTCGGGGAGGTCGAGCGCCTCCTCGAGGGCGGAGTCGATGTCCGTGCTCCCGCCCGCCTCGATCCCCTCGACGAACGGGATCACGTCGAGGATGTTGTCGGACGTGGCCGGAACGAGTTCGTCGGCGAACGAGTGTCCCTGCGTCGCGAACGTGATGACGTTGAAGCGGTCCTCCTCGTTGAGGTTCGTGAGGGCGAACCGGAGGGCGGCCTTCGCCTGCTTGATCTTTCGCCCGCTCATCGACCCGGAGCGGTCGAAGACGAAGACGATGTCCTTCGCGATGACCTTGCCCGGATCCTCGAGGAGGCCGGGGGAGAGGAGCAGCATGAAGTAGCCGTCGTCCCGGGCCGCCTTGTGGGTCACGAGGTTGAGGCCGAGGTCGGTCTCCGCGACGGTGTAGTAGAGGTAGAAGTCGCGGTCGGGCAACACGTCGGCGTCCTCGTATCCGCACGAGGCCGTCAGCCCGGACACGACCGAGTCGATCTCGTGCGAGGGACTCATCAGGCTCTTGACGGGGACGGCCGACTCGATCTTCACGGTGATCGAGACGTCCTCCAGGGGCTCGGCGGAGAACCTCTCGGTGTCGAGCGGGTACCGGTAGGTCACGAGGCCGGCGTCGAGCTCGAGGAGCTCCTGGTAGGACATCTCGACACGTATCTCGCCCTTCGCCGGAATCGGGTAGACCCGCGCGCGGTACATGTCGCGCCCGGCGTACTCGAGGAGCCCGGGGTCCTTCATCTGTCTGACGATGTCGGCGTAGATGCGACGCGCCTCCTCGGCGCCGAGGAGTTCACCCGTGACCTTCTCGCCGTTCATCCACATCGCGAACTCGGTGATCGACGCGGTCTCCGGGATCGGGAAGATGTAGGTCCCCTCGATGTCGTGATCGTTGTTATTGACGAAGACCTGATCGATCTCGGTCGTCGCTGCCTGGTTCTCGATCGTGACGTCGACCCGGTGGTACCTGATGGTGAAGGGCTCGGGAGCGGGGAGGATGCCGGGGATCGGTCGGGGGATCATGACGCCGTCGGCGAGTGCGGTCGTTGCGGCGACCGCGAGGACGAGCAGGACCGCCGACAGGCTTCGGAGTGTTCGCAACGTGTTCACCGGGGCCTCCTTTCTGGCGCGCCGGCGTCCGGGACCGGCGACGTGGCCCTCTATACTATTGGAGCGTCTTCGGGGCCGGTGCGTTGGTCGGGTCCTGGTCCCGATCGGGCTCCCGCGCGACCGCGCGCCCGCCGATCGGGCGTGAGCGGGATTCGCCTTCGGGATGGTGCTGTCCTGCTGTATAATGGCGGTCGCCACCATGCTCGGATCCGATGATCGGTGCTCGTAAGGACGACGGGAGGGTACCACAGAAGGGTCCCCTTTCCGGAGTTCATCGCCACCGATCCGCACCTGCCTGGTCTCTCTCGCGGGGAGGGAAGCGTGTCTGCGGCGCGACCTGACGTCATTCCTGAGACGTGCGGCGACTGCGTGCACTTCATGCTCACCCCAGTCGTCGGCAAGCGCAAGACGGGATGCGGCTTCTACGGGGAGAAGGTCGCCGCCGGGAGCACCTGCATCGCTTCGCGGATGGAACGCGAGGACGAGGAGATCGAGGAGAGGCTCGAGGCCAAACGGAAGTCGATGGAGAGGCGGCTCCTCGACGGGCCGCCCGAGCTCAGGCGCTACCTGCGCGAAGCGCGGGGCGCCAGCCGAGGTCGGCTGAACGCGATCCTGGCCGTGGGCGTGTGCGCCTTCGGGTTCCTCATGCCGGTGGCGTTCTCGCGGCTCGGGCGAGGGGCGACGGGATGGGCCTACTGCGTCGGTGTCGCCGCGCTCGTCCTCGGGAGCCTGGCCGTCCCGGTCCTCCTTCTCGCCGCCGCCCTGGTCTACGGCGTCGGCTGGATCCACGCGAACAGGATCCTCTCGCGGATCGAGCGCGCCGGGCGTTTCCGGCTCGAGGAGCTCGACCGGGGGATTCCCGGCAGGGAAGACACGTCGGAGGAACGCGCGCTCATCGTCCAGAAGGTGTTCGGCGGCAGCGCAGGTACGGCGGCGCTCGATTCCCGGGGGGGTACCGGCACATGATGAAGCAGAAGGCCGTTCGCATCATCGTCCTCGCGATCCTCTACGTGGCCGTCATCAGCTTCCTCCTGCCCGTCTTCTTCATGAAGTACGGCGTGTACGTCGGTGTCGCCAACGTTCCCGACATGATCGAGTGGCAGGCGAAGCGCCCGTTCGTCTACCGGACGCTTCTGCCGACCATCGTGCGGTTCGCCTCGGCCGGGGGAGAGGCGGGCTTCGCCCTCACGGGACAGGATCCCTCGGTCGATCCCGCGAGGCGCTTCGGGTGGTACCTCCTCGGCGTCACCCGCGCGCCGGAGGAGGCCTGGGCGTACGCGCACGCGTACGGCGTCGCCGCGGCCGTCGTCGCGCTCTGCTATCTCGGTTTCGGTCTGTTCATGGGGCTGGTGATCAGGCACGTGTACCCGCACTACCCGCGCTACGTCTCTCAGTTCGCGCCGCTCATGGCGTTGGCCGCCGTGCCGCTTCTCTTCTTCAGATACGGGAACAAGATCTACGACCCGATGACGCTGTTCATGTTCGCGCTCTGCGTCTATCTCATCGTGGCGAGGAAGCGCCTCATCTACTGGATCGTGTTCCCGCTCGCCGTGCTCAACAAGGAGACGGCGATCCTCCTGATTCCGATCTTCCTGCTCCGGGAGTGGCGGGAGGTTCCCAGGTGGAAGACGTTCGCGCTCGTGGCGTGGCAGATCGTCGCGTTCGTCGCGATCAAGTTCTGGCTCAGGGCAGCCTTCAGCGCGACGCCCGGTTCCTTCGTGGAGTTCCACCTGTTGGACCACAACCTCGGGCTCCTGGCGACGCCCGGGCTCTACCTCAAGTTCGTGCCGGTCGTGATTCCGGTGGGCTTCCTCCTTTGGGTCAGGTGGAGAGAGAAGCCGCTCTTCCTCCGCCAGAGCTTCGTCCTCTGGGCCGTCGTGCTCTTCGTGACGGCGATGCTGTTCGGGTGGGTGGAAGAACTGAGGGGCTACTACGAGCTCTACCCGTTCGTGATCCTCCTCGCGGTGCCGTCGGTCGTCGAGGCCTTCGGGATGAACCGAGGCGCTTCGGACGAAGAGGAAGCGGGAGAGTCCCCGCTGGCGGCGTGAGCGGCGGGGGGAGGTGAGTCGTGATGAGATCGGCAGGAGGACGGACGTGCGGACGGAGGCGGACGATGGTCGTCTTCTTCCTCGTCGCGCTCTGCGCGCTCGCTGCCGCGACAGCCGCCGGGAACGCGATCGTTTTCACCGCCAACCAGGAGTTCCTCTCGAGGATCTACGTGCTCGAAATGGACGGCTCCGTTCATCACTACTTCGAGTACGAGTTCTACCGTTTCTGCGACATGGACGTCGTGCAGGGCGAGCTGTACGTGGCCGAGGCGTTCGCGCCGCGCGTGCTCAAGGTCGACCTCGAGACCGGCGACCTCGACGTCATCGTCGACGACTGGTGGCTCTACTACTTCTACGGGCTCGCTTTCGACGGGACGTACTTCTACGTCGACGAGTGGGACCTGAACCGCTACGAGATCGACGGCTCGGGCGGGGGCATGGCGAGTTTCGACGAGACCGTCTACGGTGCCGCGTGGGACGGGACGCACTACTGGACGCTCGGCGACGAGGATGTCGTGAAGTGCTGGGACATCTCAGGCTGGCCGGCGCTCGTGGCCGTTCCCGATCTCGATTTCACGCCGCCGTCGCCGGTCTGCCACGGTCTCTGGTTCGACGGCGAGTACTTCTGGTCGGCGGAGGGTGTCGACGGGGAGCTGGGGTACATCTACCAGTTCGATGACGAGGGTGCCGTCCAGCGTCAGTGGGTGGCGCCGGCCTACGCCGGGTGGGGAGCGTGTGTGGTCGATGGGTATCTGACCGGCATCGACCCCGTGGGGGAGGCGGCGCTTCGGCTGGCGCCGGCCTCGCCGAACCCTTTCTCATCCACGACCACGCTTCGCTTCTTCGTTCCCCGACGCTCGCGCGTCACGCTCTCCATCTACAACGTGGCCGGCCAGCTCGTCGACACGCCGGTCAAGGGCGAACTCGGTCCCGGCGACCACGTCGTCGAGTGGGACGGGAGCGACCTCGCGAGCGGGGTCTATCTCTGCCGGCTCTCGGCTGGCGGGGAGGCCGTGAGTGGGAAGATCCTCCGCACGAAGTGACCCACTCTGTGGCGGTCGCCGAGCGACCGTTCCTCCGGGAAGGCATCCCAAGACAGGACGAGCCGATCCGATGCGGCTCGGGTCCGCGATCGGGCCCGGTCGGCGCCGCACGTGCGAGACACGGACACGGAGGAAGCGCCTTTGAAGGCAGTAGGGCTCCTTTCCGGAGGACTGGACAGCACCGTCGCCCTGAAGCTCATGCTCGAGCAGGGCGTCGAGGTCGCCGCGTTCAACATGGTGACCGTGTTCTGCTGCTGCACGCCGAAGGGAGCGTCGTGCTCGGCGGCGCGGACGGCGGTCCGCCAGCTGGGGATCGATCTCAAGGTCGTGAACGGGACCGAGGAGTTCCTGCCGATCGTCGCCGATCCGCCGCACGGGCACGGGAGCGGCATGAACCCGTGCATCGACTGCCGGATCCTCATGTTCCGGAAGGCCAGGGAGTACATGGAGGAGATCGGCGCGTCGTTCGTCGTGACGGGGGAGGTGCTCGGGCAGCGCCCGATGTCGCAGCGGCGGGACGCGATGCGCGTCATCGACCGGGAGTCCGACCTCGCCGGCTACGTCGTGCGGCCGCTCTCGGCCGGGGTCCTCGAGCCGACCGTGCCCGAACGGGAGGGCTGGGTCGACCGCGACCGGTTCCTCTCGATCACGGGACGCTCGCGGAAGGAGCAGATCGCGCTCGCCGACGATCTCGGCGTCTACGACTACCCCTGTCCCGCCGGTGGCTGCCTGCTCACGGATGCGATCTTCGCCGCGCGCATGCGCGATCTCCTCGAGCACGAGGGTGAGCTCACCGTGCCGGACGTGCGGCTCCTCAGGGTCGGGCGCCACTTCCGGCTGCGATCCGGCGCCAAGGCCGTCGTCGGGAGGGACCAGGCCGACAACGCCGGGATCGAGAAGGAGATCCGCCGGGGCGACACGATCCTCGAGCTCGCGGACGCCGCCGGCCCCTTCACCCTCGTCCGTGGCAGGACGGAGTCGGCCGATCTCACGTTCGCCGCCGCAATCACGGCTCGGTACAGCAAGGTCAGAGGGAACCCCTCGGCCACGGTCGTCTGCCGCGCTGCGGGGGGGGCGGAGGTGGACAGGCTCGAGGTGACGCCGGCGCAGGATCGGGATCTCGTCGGGGCGAGGGTCGGGGAGGTGGCGTAGCGCCTTCGGCGCGAGCGACGCTGCCGCGTTGACATCGAATCGGGCCGCCCCATTGGGAGCGGCCCGGTTTCGTTTCCGTGTCTCTGTGCGACGGCGCTGCTAGCTGCCCGGGAGGTACTTCGCAGGGTCCTTCTGGAACTTCGCCGCGCAGCTGTCGGAACAGAAGTAGAAGGTCGTCCCCTCGTGCTCGACCGTGGGGGCGCCCTCCATGTCCACGACCATCCCGCAGGTCGGATCGAGAGCCTTCCCGTGGGCCGCCAGCTGGGCCTCTCTCTGGGCCAGGTCGCCGGTCTTGGTCGCCACGTCCTTGGGCATTTCGCCTTCGTCTTCGGCCATCTCGCCGGCCGCGTCGGCGTCGTCGCTCGCCATCTCGCCGGCCTCGTCGGCCGCGTCACCGGCGGTCTCGGCCGCCTCGGTCACCGCGTCGGCCACCGCCTCCGTGGCCTCCTCGGCTGCCTGCTCCGCCTGCTGCTGGCATCCGGAGACTACGAAGAGCCCCAGGGCCAGAAGACCGACCAGCACTACCGCGCTTGTGAACTTCACGTAAGCCACCTCCTTTGCGCCTCGCGGGAACCCCCGCGCTGACGCCGAGAGATCCGCCTCTGCCGGGCTTCCTCTGGCGGTCGTCTCGGATGTCGTGCCCGGAAGCTTGGGGGCAACATACGGGCAGGCCGGAAACGATGCAAGGGTTTTCCGGGGGACCGGGAGGAGAAACGGTCCTCTAGTTCCGAATGTGGGCAACTCGTCAGGTGATCGTGCCCGGATCCGACGAGCATACCTCGGTCATCGGGTGCATACCGGCATACCGCCGGAGGGGTGGCCGGCGCCCGCGTCGTGAGTGCGGGCCGCGCGGCCCGCTATGGTTGAGCCGCCCCCGGCGCCCACGCCTTGCGGAAGATCACGAACCGCACGAACAGCCAGACGGCGATCGCGCCGAGCGTGATCCACCAGATGGGCCACGGGTTGCCGCGGTAGATGTAGAGGAGGGGCACGACGGTGCTCGTCCACAGGCCTCCGCCCATGAACGGTTCGTGGAGGAGCTGTTTGTAGCCGAAGGCGTCGACGGCCGTCGTCTCGAGCTTCGGGTCGGCGACGCGGAGGAGCAGGAGCCCGGTCGCCGTGACGCCGGTCGACTGCCCGAACTCGGCGATGCTCCGCTCGAACCAGTAGTCGGGGAGCATTCGGCGTGCGAGGAAGACGACGCACCAGACGTTCCACGAGATGCCGACCACCATGAGGATCGCGAACGGGGCGAAGTTCGACACGATCGCCTCGATCTTGAGCGTCGCGAGCGCCGCGACGATGAGGAAGTCGAGGGCGAGGCCCTGCAGCCGCTGCATGAGCCCGTGGTCCAGGACGTCCCGGCGGTCGAACCGGTCGAAGAGCTTCTGGACGATGACGCCGCCGACCATAGCGAGCGGGAAGAGGGGGAAGCTTCCGAGGATCGCCCGGTCGGGGTTCCTGAGCCAGGTCAGCTCGAGGCCGGCGAGCCCGATCTTGAGTCCGTAACCGATCAGGATCGCGACCGCGACGACGGAGACGTGGATCGCGAGCGTCTCGACGGAGTCGTTGCTGAACGTCAGGAGCCCCGCGGACTTCCTCTGGCTCTTCGGGACGATCCCGTCGCCCCGCTTCCCGGTGTCCGCGAGCTCCTCCGCCGCTCCCTTCGAGTAGTTCTTCCTCGCCGCCCAGTTGACGAGCGCCATCCCGATCGAGACGCCGAGCACGACGCCGATGGTCGCCGAGGCGAGCGCAAGGTCGGCGCCTTCCGGCCAGCCCTTGTCGGCGAAGACCGGCGCGAGCCCCGCGGCCGTGCCGTGTCCGCCCTCGAAGCCGATGGGAATGAGCACGCCGAACATCGGCGGGATCCCGAATACCTTCGTGAGGACGAGGAGCGTCAGCCCGAGGCCGACGGCGTACTGCCCCCAGGCGACGACCTGCCCGAAGGCGAGCTGCGGCCCGGCCCACTGCCACACTTTCTTCAATGGCGGGATTGCGACACCGAGGAACAGCGTCGCGAAGACGATGTTGATGAGGAAACCGGGAAGCCTCGACCAGCCCGCGGTCGCGGCCTCCATGAAGGGAGCCGCGCCCGGAGCGTTTCGCTGGACGACCTGGATCACGACGAGGCCGATGAGCCCGCCCAGGACCGACGCGGGGAGGAGGAGGCGCTGCGTCCAGCGGACGTTCGACCGGATGAGCTGCCCAACCAGGAGGCAGAGGCTCAGAAAGCAGAAGGAGAGCACGACGCGGTCGATTGCGGGACCTCCTTTCGTCAAGCGCGGCGGGGAAACGCAGTCGACCCCGCGGCCCACGAGCGCCGTCCCTCTCGGAACGGCCTGCCCGTGAATCGCGGGGCCGACTCTAGCACGTATTCGGTTTTCGTGCGCTTCCTATTTCAGGACCATCGCCTTCTGCGTCACGACGGCGCCTGCCACCTCGAGCGAGCAGAAGTAGATGCCCGCGGGGACGTCCCGACCGTCCCGGTCTTCCCCGTTCCAGTGAGCCGTATGCCGGCCGCGGCCCCTGGCCTCGTCCGTGATCGTCGTGACCACGCGACCGCGGACGTCGTAGATCGTGATGACGGCGCGCGCTCCCTCGACCGGTACCGTGAACTCGAACGTCGTCCCGTCCCTCGAGGGGTTCGGCATGGGCGGCGCGAGCGAGACGCCGAGCGTCCCCTCGATGCTGGCGACTGCCGGCCTGGAGCCGATCATGTCGACGCTTCCGTCCCACATCGTCGCCACGAGCTTGTACCAGAGCTCGTCGCCCGGGCGCACGTCGTCGTCGACGAACACGCCCGGAGTCACGGGCTCCATCGGGAACTCGTTCAGGCTGACGTACGGCCCGTCGCTCGATGTCGCCCGCATGATGTCGAGCGACTCGATGAGCTCGGGCGCCGCCAGCGTCCAGCGGATCGTGACTATGTCGGTGCCCTCGGCCACGTCGACGTAGAACGACCCGGCGACCGGTGTCGCCCGGTCAGCGTCGACCGAGTACACCATGTTTTCGGTCGACGTGCTGGCGTTCACCGCGACGATGCAGACCGTCGAGAGCCCGTCCCAGGCGCCGACCGTCGAGTTGCCGTTCCCCCACCCGTTCAGCAGGATCTCGCCGTGCTCGTCGGTGACGCCGACGGAGGTCTTCGTGTTGACCCACGCGAAGTTCGGCACGGTCGCTGGGTTCGGTCCGTCGTACGTCACGTCGAGGAGGTCCTCGTCGCCGCCCGGGTTGGTCAGGTGGATGTAGTTCCACGCGAGGTGGTCGGGCCGGTGCGCGACGATCGGTCCGCCGGAGATCACCGGGTACGAGGCGTACGTCCGCTCGGCAGCGACCATCGGCCAGTAGGCGCCCTCCTCGAAGTGGTTCCCGTCGTCACGCGAGCCGGTGAACCAGCTCCAGATGGCGAACGTCTTGAACGCGTCCTGGAGCGACGTGGCGCGGGAGCCCAGGACGGTGTTCATCTTGCCGAAGAGCGGGCCCGCGTTCTCGCACTGGTACCAGATGTCGGTGACGATGCCCGGATCGACCCACTCGGAGAGGAAGAAGTTCCAGACGCACGACCCGTACATCCTGAGGCCCGTCGCGTCGTTCCAGTCGAGCGAGTTGTACGGGTAGTTGTAGAAGTAGAAGATGAACCCGCGGTAGTCGTTGATCGAGTCGTAGAGAACGTCCTCGACCCACATCGCCGTGCACTCCATGTACCAGGTCTCCTCGGAGTAGTTGTGGGAGTACTGGCAGGAGTGGCAGAACTCGTGCGCAACCGTCACGCGCATCGGGTCGGCCGGATCGGGATAGCCGAAGCCGGCGTAGTCGTTCTCGATCACGACGAAGCTCGTGCAGTCGATCCGCGGCGTGGACGGCACGGTGTAGCTGCCCTGGCAGTAGCCGTAGAGCCCCGTGAGGTTCTGCAGGTAGATGTCGTAGAGCCCGCTCCCGTCTCCGCCGTCCGGGTCGCCGCCGTCGCTCGGGGGCGCCCGGAAGCCGAGCGTGGTCACCTCGCCGGTCCAGCACTCCTCGACCGTGGCGGCGATCTGGTCACGGTACGACGTGTCGGGCCAGCCCCAGATCATGTGCTGGCCGCTCGTGTCGTAGTGGATCCGGAAGTTCGCCGTGTCGTAGTAGCTGTCGCACACCGGCCGCGCGCGCATGTCCCGGATCTGTGCGGCGTTGTCCGGCTCGAGGACGGGCAGAGCCGCCTCGATCTCGATCGCGAGCGGGGTGCCGCACTTGTCGGGTGCGCTGCGCCGGTACTCCTCCGGGAGGTTCCACGGCTCGTAGAGCAGCGTGGCCTTGAGCGTGATCATCTCATCGAAGTCGACCCTGCCGGCTGCGTAGGCAGCCTCGATCGCCGAGCGGGACGTGTTCGGGATGGCGATCTCCCGCTGGTGTGCGCCGAGGCTCGACGCCACGAGGAGGATACCAACAACGAGCAACGTCAGCGTGATCAGTCTTGCTCTCATGGCGAGACCTCCAAGCTGAATGGTGGGCGACGCGATAAGCCCTGCGGAGCGCCGCTTTCTTGTCTATACCCGGGGCATGATCAAGCAACGAACGTGCCAGAAGGAGGGGAGTTGCGCGGCCCTCGGGGATCGTTTCACAGGTGTTTTCGCGTGTCCAGAATAGAGGGATTCGTCGGCCGGAGGGAACGGGCCTGCCGGGACGGCGTCCGCCCGGGGGAGCCGGCCACGGGAGCCCGAAACAGGTCCCGGGCGCGAGCCGGCCCCGGGTCCACGGAACCCTTGCAGGCTGCGCTCTTCCCTTTGCGCCGGGCGGCGATTTCGGATATCATTGCTATTCTGGATTGCAACTGAACGGGTGATCACATGGACCCAGAAGGAGGAGCGATGACCTTCCAGGAGAGACTCGAGGCTCTGCTCGAGACGCGGGGGAACGTCAAGAGGAACGCCTCGCGCGTAGAGATGATCCGGGACGCGGTCGCCGGCCGCGAGTGCATTCCGAGCGCGAACGGTGCCCTCGCGACGTGGACCCCGACCGACTCGAACGGCCGGAGCCCGAAGGACACCTATCTCGTCAAGGACGAGGAGACCGAGAAGACGGTCGACTGGGACAGCCCGAACAACATCCCGATGGACCCCGAGACCTTCGACATGATCCTCGAGGAGGCCCTCGAGACGATCAAGAGGGTCCCGACGGTCTACGTCACCGAGCGCGTCGTCGGTGCCGATCCCGCGTACGCGCTCCCGGTCCACACGTACTGCGACCGCGCGCTCCACTCGCTCTTCATCGACAACATGTTCCGCCCGTGGGTCGCGGAGGACATCCCGAAGAGCTGCTTCAAGGACCGCCACTTCACGCTCGTGTCGCTCCCGTACCACAAGCTCGACTGGACGAAGTACGAGGGGAGGCTTCGCGTCGACCCGAGGATCGGCCACACGTCCTCGATGGTCGTCGTCGTGAACGCCTCGCGCGGAATCGGCGTCGTGTACGGCTCGGCGTACTGCGGCAGTATGAAGAAGCTCATCTTCACGGTGATGAACTACATACTCCCGGCCGAGGGAATCCTGCCGCTCCATTGCAGCGCGAACGAGGGCGACAACGGCGACAGCGCCATGCTCCTCGGTCTCTCCGGCACCGGCAAGACGACCCTTTCAGCAGACGCCTCGCGCGCGCTCCTCGGTGACGACGAGCACGGCTGGAACGACGAGGGCATCGCGAACTTCGAGAACGGCTGCTACGCGAAGCTGATCGACCTCGATCCCAAGAACGAGCCCGAGATCTACAAGGCGTGCTTCCACGATGACGACATCGAGAAGCATGGCGCCATCATCGAGAACGCGATGATGTACCCGTGGGGTACGTTCGACCTCTACGACGACCGTCTCACGCCGAACTCGCGCGGTTCGTACCCGCTCCGCTACCTCACGAACACCAAGGACGGCTCGCGCGCCGGCCACCCGAAGACGATCCTCTTTCTCACGGCCGACGCGAACGGAGTCATCCCGCCGATCTCGAAGCTCACGCGCGAGCAGGCGATGTTCTGGTTCCTCATGGGTTACACGAGCAAGCTCGCGGGAACCGAGACCGGCATCACCGAGCCGGTGAGCACGTTCTCGAGGTTCTTCGGCCAGCCGTTCATGCCGAGGAACCCGGACGTCTACGCCCGGATGCTCGGCGAGAAGATGGACAAGCACGGGTCGACCGTCTACCTCGTGAACACCGGCTGGACCGGCGGGCCGTACGGCGTCGGTCACAGGATGAAGCTCCCGCTGACCAGGCGGATGGTGAATGCCGCCCTGAACGGCGAGCTCAAGGACGTCGAGTACGAGCAGGATCCGATCTTCAAGGTCTGGGTGCCGAAGTCGGTGCCGGGGGTCGAGGACTTGTCGATCCTGAAGCCGGTCAACACCTGGAAGGACAAGGCCGCGTACCAGGAGCGCGCGAAGAAGCTCGCGTGCGATTTCGCGGAGACCTACAAGAAGCAGTACGGCGACAAGGGTATCGATGCTGCCGTCGCCGCCGAGTGCCCCGGGAGGGCGACGGCGGACGTCGACGCGTAGCGTTCGAGGCCCGCGCCCGGGAACGGGCGCATCGTCGGTGATGGAACAGAGGAACGGGCAGCTGCCGGGAGGTGGCTGCCCGTGTCTTCGTCTGGCGGCGGTGGGCCGCTGGCCCTTCGTACGCTCATGCGCACCGCGTGCCGCTTTGCTGTTGATTTCCGGCGGTCTTCCCGTAGAATCCAGGGGACGCTATCCCCCCGCTGAGGTCCCGGAGGCCAAGAAGGAGGCGCGCGTGGGCGACCGGACGAAGCTCTTCGACGCGTGGGCCGACACGTACGACGAGTCGGTCAGGGACTACGTGGGATTCCCTTTCGAGGGGTACGAGGGGGTCCTCGACGCCATCCTCAGGCGTTCGCTCGTGCGTCCCGGGATGACGGTCCTCGACGTGGGGATCGGCACCGGCCAGCTCGCCAGCCGCTTCGTCGACATCGGGTGTTCCGTCTGGGGGATGGACTTCTCCGTCATGATGCTCGCGAAGGCGCGCGAGCGACTCCCCGGCGTTGAGCTGATCAAGGCCGACCTCCGCGGCGACTGGCCGATCGACGCCGACCAGCGGTTCGACCGGATCGTCTCCGGGTACCTCTTCCACGAATTCGACGGCGAATCGAAGGTGCAGTTCCTCCGCAAGTTCGCCGACGATCACCTGTCACCACGCGGACGGATCGTCATCGGCGACGTCTCGTTCGCGACCGCCAAGGGGCGCGAGCAGGCCCACCGGAAGTGGAAGGACTCCTGGGACGAGGACGAGCACTACTGGGCGGCCGACCGCGCCGTCGCGGCGCTCGAGCACGAGGGGCTCACGTCGGAGTACGTGCAGGTGAGCTGGTGTGGGGGGGTGTACGTGATCGAAGCGTCGGGCGACGCGTGAGCCTGCCGCACGAGATTCCGGACGGTGGGCGGAGCGGTATCGGCACGAATCGGTGGAGGAAGGAGTCTCGGTGAAGCGAACCACGGTCAACTTCGTCGTCGATGCCCTGGGATTCGTCGCGTTCGTCCTTCTGGCCTCGACGGGCGTTCTGACGCGCTATGTGCTCCCCGCAGGTTCGGGGCAGTTCCTCACGCTCTGGGGGCTCGATCGCCACGGCTGGGGGCACGTCCACTTCTGGATCGCCGCCGTCCTCATCGCCACCATGACCGTCCACGTCGTGCTCCACTGGGGCTGGATCGTGTGCGTGATCCGAGGCAACTCGCCTGAGAGGGCGGGCAGACGCCTGGTGCTCGCGGTCGCCGCGCTGCTCGTGCTCCTGGCGCTGGCGATCGTTCCCTTCCTGGGGCCGGTCGAGGAGACGGGGGAGCCGCCGCACAGGGAGCGCTCGACTCGGGTGGCGCCGGGGACAGAGGATGCCGGCGGGGCGGAGGAGGTCGCGGTGCCCGCGCGTGAAGAGCACGAGGTCCACGGCTCGATGACGCTTCTCGAGATCGAGCAGGTGACCGGGGTGCCCGTGTCACACATTCTGCGCGAGCTGGGACTGCCGTCGGATGTGTCGCCCGGCGAGAGGCTGGGCAGACTCAAGCGGGCGTACGGGTTCGAGACCGACGACGTCCGGGACATCGTTCGGGTGTACGGGGAACGAGGGTTCGACCGCTGAGCGGGCGGCAGCAGAGCGGGTGGAGGCGGCGACGAGGACACTCAGAATACGGGAGCACTGTCGCGAGGACGAGGGGCGCGGCGGAGGATGACGATGACCGGCAAGAGGGCGAATCCAGGCCCCCGCTTCATCATGGGAGACGGGATCACCCTGAGGCAGATCGAGAAGGACGATCTGCCTCACATTCGTAGATGGCTCGACGATCCCGAGCTTCGCGTCATGATCGGCGCGACGGAGCCGCTGTCCGAGACAGCGGCGGACGAGTGGTTCGATCGCGTCACGGCCGACTCTTCCCGCGCGTGGTACGTGATCATCCGGGACGAGGACGACACGGTGATCGGCGAGGCGGGCCTCCTCCGCATGTTTCCCGAGTGGCGCACGACCGACATGTCGATCATCATCGGCGAGCGGGACGCGTGGGGGAAGGGGTACGGGACCGAGGTCGGTCGCCTGCTCCTCGACTTCGTGTTCGAGTACATGGGATTCCATCGCGTGGCGATCGGCGTCGTCGGCTTCCACGAACCAGCCCTCCGGTTCTGGGAGAAGCTTGGGTTCAAGCGCGAGGGCGTGCAGCGCGAGGGCTACTTCCACGACGGCGCGTTCCACGACTTCGTGATGATGAGCCTGCTCGAGGACGACTGGAGGGCGCGGAGAATTGCCGCGGGCACGGCGGAG
>JALGWI010000037.1 GCA_025774245.1 bacterium | reverse complement strand
TCGGAATGTCCTCTGCGGTTGATTCCGAACTGCGGGCCTGATAAGCTAAGTGGTGTTCACTCATCATTCTTGATGTCGAGCGAGAGGGCGGGCAGCGTTCTGCCAAGGAGGACGCCATGAGACCACGATTCCGGGAGTCTGCGAGGTTCGCGGTTGCCTCCCTTCTGCTGCTCGTGTCCGTATCGGCCGGGGGAGTTCGCCACGGCTACACGGAGGACTTCACGACGACGGCACTCCGGGACACACTCAACACGACGGCAGACTGGAACACGCTGGACGGCGAGCTCCGGCTTCCCATGCTCATGAACTTGCTGGGCACCAGCGACTGGGGTTCGGACGCCGATGCCGTCACGACGTCCGGTGACTACGCCTATGTCGCCGCCGAGTTAGAGCTCGCCGTGATCGACATCAGCGACCCAGCCCTTCCGAGCTTCGTCACGCTGTGCTTCGTGCCGGCAACGGCGCGAGACGTCGTCATCGCCGGGAACCGCGCCTACGTCGCGACCGATCTGGGACTCCACGTGGTCGACATCAGCAATCCCCACGCGCCAGGCGTCATCGGATGCGACGAACCCGACGCCTCTGTCTGCCTACATGTTGGACGACAGTGCACTGGACGTGACCATTGCAGGGGATCTTGCATACGTCGCGACGGCGGGTGCCGGGCTCAGCGTCGTCGACGTCGCCGCGCCGGACTCCCTCACGCTCGTCGCCACATGCCCGCTCCCGAGCAACGCGGTCAGCGTTGCCGTCGACGGGAACTACGCCTGTGTGGCCGCGGGTGAGTCCGGCATGCATGTGGTGTCGGTTGAAGACCCACTGGCTCCGTTTGTTCTGGGCGCTCTCGACACACCGGGAACGGCAACAGACGTGGCCCTCACCGGCAACTACGCGTATCTCGTCGACGCGCCGTCGGTCGTGCGTGTCATCAGCATCGACTTCCCGTCCGATCCTCGGACGATCGGGACGTGCGTCACCCAGGGCTACATCAGCGACGTCGAACTCGCCGGCGACCACGTCTACGCGGTCGGCACACACGGTCTCCACGCGATCGAGATCGCCGATGTCGTCGCTCCGCCCTTGCTCGCCTGCGCCTACGACACGCCGGGACGCGCCCGCGGTGTGACGGTGGAGGGAGACTACGCGTACGTGGGCGACAGACGAGAGGGGTTTCGCATCTTCGACATCAGCGATCCGGAGGACGTGACGCTCGCGGGATTCTGCGACGTGGCTGAGTACTCGTGGCAGGCTGCGATCGCCGGAGACCACGCCTTCCTCGCGTGCGAGCACGAGGGAATCGCCTCCATCGACATCAGCGATCCCAGCGATCCCACACTCCTGGGGTTCTGCGACACGCCGGGAACGGCCCGGCATTGCGAGGTAGAAGGCAACTACGTCTACGTCTCCGATCATGTCGCCCTCCAGGTGGTCGATGTGAGCGACCCGGCGAATCCCATGCTCGCGGGGAGCTGCCCTCCCGTGAGCGGTCAGATCCGGGGCGTCGCCATCGCGGGCGACTACGCATACGTCAACGAGGCGCCCTTCCATCTCATGGTCGTTGACATCAGCGATCCGGAGAACCCGTGGGTCGCGGGACGGTGCGAGATATCCGGCACGCCAAGCCTCTACGGCGTCGCCGTCGCCGGGAACTACGTGTTCTGGGCCGGCACCGGAACCATTGTGGTGATCGACGTCACCGACCCGACGAGTCCGACGATCGCCGGAGAGTGTCACCTCACCGGGACCCCTCGCGAGTTCGCCGTCTCGGGCAACCAGCTCTTCGTGGCGAACACGCAGGCCGGTTTCTCTGTTGTCGACATCACCGATCCCCCGAACCCGGTGTTGCTGGGAAGCTACGCGACGGAGTGGCAGGCGCGCGGGCTCGATGTCGCGGGCGACTACGCGTACGTCGGCGTCTACGAATCCGGCTTCTACGTATTCAAGGTCTACGAACGGTACGATCACGCGGCCGACACGGGCCAGTCACTCCCGGTCGACGATCTCGACGACGACTTCGTGCGCTTCCGCTTCTCGACCTCGCAGGTCGACTCGATCACGTGGGAGCTGTCGATGGACGGCGGCGCCGGGTGGGCGGCCCAAGAACCGGACTGGCTCTGGACCGTGGCGCCATCGCTCGGGAGCGATCTCCTGTGGCGGTCAACGCACACCTACACGGGTCGCGGCCTCAACCCGGCGTGCACATCTCTCGATCTCAACTGGCTCTATCGATTCCCCGTCATCGACTCGGTTATCGACGTGCCGAACGATCAGGGGGGACGCGTGCGGCTTCACCTGACGCGCTCCGGCTACGACTTCACTGAGGAGTCGGACACGCCGATCGTCACGTACAACGTGCTGCGTCGCGTCGACGACCTCGCGACCCGGCAAGCGCTCCTAGAGACGCGGTCGGAGTTCCGGATGGCGGGCGCGGAGAACACAGGCTTCGCCCACGGCACTGAGCTGGCCGGTCGCCGGTTCGTGACCGGAGGAGCGTTCGCCGGCCGGGGAGAGCTCCCGCCGGGCGTCTGGGAGGTCCTCGGAAGCTTCGCAGCGCTTCAGGAACCGGAGTACATCTGTCTCGCTGAGACGCTGGCCGACTCCAGCGACGGCGGTCTGCCCCACTCGGTCTACTGCGTCACGGCGCACACGGCGGAGCCGTCGGTCTGGCACTGCAGTTACCCCGACAGCGGCTATTCGGTCGACAACATTGCGCCCGGCGTTCCGACCGGGCTCGCCGTGAGCTACACGTTCACGCACGGGAACGAACTCGCCTGGGACTCCTGTCCCGACGGTGACTTCCAGTACTTCCGGGTCTACTGCGGCGAGGGCGAAGACTTCGTCCCTGGCCCCGAGAACCTGGTGCACATGACGACCGAGACCGAGTGGACCGATCCAGCGGGAACCGGGTGGGACCATTACAAGATCACCGCACTCGACCACGTGGGGAACGAGAGCGACCCAGCCGCGCCCGAGACGGTCACGGGGGCCGAGGAAGTTCCGACCGCGTCGTCTTTCGCGCTCTACCAGAGCTCGCCGCACCCCGCGAGCCGGGTCACCACGATCCGCTTCGACGTTCCATCCGAAGGAGGGAAGGTCACGCTTGAGATCTTCGATCTCGCCGGCAGACGTGTGCGGACTCTGGTCGACCGGCACATGACTGCAGGGCGGCAAGCGGTCAAGTGGGATGGGCTGGACACCGACGGCACTCGCGTGGCGTCCGGCGTCTACTACTGCCGGTTCCGGGCCCCGGGCTACGAGCGGACGTTCAGGTTGACGATTCTGAGGTGACGCGGCGCGTCGGCCTAGTCACACCGAGCGTCCGTTCACCCGGAGTGATTCGCGGGTTCGGGGGGATTACGTCGGAGGTTCTGAGGCTCATCGACTTGACGGCCGTTGACGCTGTGAGCCACACGTGGGATCAAGGCAGCCCGTCCCGCTTCTCTTCTAGAGGTTCCGCTTCGCTCGCTGCGATCAGGACTGCGCGGAGTTGGCGGAACCACAGCTCTAGGCGGTTCCAACTTCTGAGCATTAGGGACGCCACAACAGAGGACCCCGCCGAAAGGCGGGGTCCTCTGTTGTGCCCCCCATGGATACTTCGCCCCCATCGGGTTCGGCCGCCCCGCGCGCCCTCTGGGCGCGCAATCACAAGGGCGGCGGCGCAGCCGCCATCCTCTCCCTTTCCGGTTCATCGCGCCCGCCTGTCTCTCTGATGGGAGATTGACCACACAACATCGATGCGCTAGGGTATCCGGGTCTCCCCAACACGTGGACAGCACCGACCGCCGACCGGCGGCTTTCAAGGAGGTGTAGCGTGAATACCAGGAGAGAGGGTCCCTCCGTGGCCAAAGCGTGGGCCAGGTCCGGCTGCCTCCTCGCCGCGGCCGCGCTCGCGAGCGCGACACCGCAGAGGGCGCAGGCTCAGGAGGAGACCGCCAAGCCCAACATCGTCTTCATGATGGCCGACAACCTCGGGTACGGGGATCTCGGGTGCTACGGCGGGGGAGAGGTCCGCGGGATGCACACGCCCCGGATCGACCAGCTGGCGAGCGAGAGCCTTCGCTTCACGCAGTTCCTCGTCGAGCCCGGCTGCACGCCGACCCGGGCCGCGACGCTGACGGGGCGGTACTCGATCCGATCGGGGCTTTCTCTTGCCCTGGTCCGCGGCACTCCGAACACGCTTGCCGATGAGGAAGTTACGATGGCCGAGATGCTCAAGGACGTCGGCTACTCGACGGCCTACCTCGGCAAGTGGCACCTCGGCATGGATCCTCAGAGCCAGCCCCACAACCAGGGTTTCGACTCCTACTTCGGCATTCTGAACTCCACTGACGAGACTCTGTTCGCTGAAAGCATGAAGCGCGCCGGGTACACCCCGACGGACGCCGAGCGCGCCTACATATGGAGCGGCATAGCGGGGGAGGATGAAGCCGCCAAGCCCGTTCGCGAGTACACGCTGGATGAGCGGAGGACGATCGACGTCGAGCTGGCCGACCGCGCGGTCGGGTACATCGGCGAGCACGCTCGAGACGAGGCCCCGTTCTTCCTCTTCGTCGGGTGGACGCGGCCGCATTTCCCCAACTACGCCAGCGAGGAGTTCGACGGCAGGTCGACGATCGGGATCTACGGCGACAGCGTGATGGAGCTTGATCACAACACGGGCCGCGTACTCGATGCGATCGAGGAGGCAGGCATCGAGGACGACACGATCGTCGTCTGGATGAGTGACAACGGGCCGTGGAAGACCATGGTGTGGCCGGACGGGGGCAGCGCGGGCCCGTTCCGCGGCGAGCTCGGGAGCGCGTGGGAGGGCTCGATCCGCACGGCGGGCATGATCAAGTGGCCCGGGCGCATCGAGCCCGCGAAGGACAACGGCATGTTCGCGGCCATGGATTTCATGCCGACGTTCGCGAGCTTCGTGGGAGGCGAGATGCGGACGGATGTCCCGATCGACGGAGTCGACCAGTCCGGCTGGCTCCTCGGCAGGCAGGACGACTCGAACCGCGAGCACCTGCTGACGTTCATCGGCGGCGACCTCGTGGCCGTTCGCTGGAGGCACTACCGCGTCTACCTGCAGGACGTGATTCCAGCAGGCTCGGGGTACATTCGCATGGAGTGCACGAACGCCGCGCGAATCCCGACCAACGGGTACCCGCGTGTCTTCAACATCGAGGCCGACCCACGCGAGGAACACGACGTCGGCGCCTACGAGACTTGGATGATCGGCAAGTTCATGCAGTACGTGGTGCAGTACGTGAGGACGCTCGAGGAGCACCCGAATCCGCCAGCGTCCAACTTCGTAGATTTCGGGGAGTGACGCGCGGGGATCGGACGTGACGCTGGCCCACGTGAATCCACGTCCTCATGCCCTTGATCGAGGTGTGGCGGACTGGCGCGCGCAACGGAGATCAGCTCTGCAGCAGGCGGTTCACTTCAGCGAGCCACCTGGCCATCTGTCTCCAGCTTCTCAGCATTCGGGACGCCAGTACTGCAGCAGGTGGCTCACTTCGGTGAGCCACCTGGCTACCCGGTTCCAACTTCTCAGCATTGGGGACGCCACCGCCAGAGGTGCTACACACCGGCCCCTCCAATCACGGCTGCCCACAGCCACGCGTTGGGTAGTCGCGCTTGACTCCGTGCCCGGTATCCGCCTACCCTGAAGCCCGCAACGCACAGACCAAGCAGGCATCGAAACCCTGGTTGGATATCTTGCGGCGGAGCCTTCCAGCGGCCTCGCCGATCACCAGTGAGTTTGCCGGTTGAAGAAGGAAGGAGAGGAGTCGCGAAGAGACGAAGGTAGTGTGCAACATACGAGCGCATACGAGGAGAGCACACATGAGCATCCACAAACGACCGGCATGGATGGGCGTCACCGCCCTCACCCTGCTTACATGCGTTCTGGCCGCCGCTTCGGCGGAGGGAGCCAGGACCTACGAGGAGACGCCCGAGTCGATCACGACGCCCGACCAGACTGAGACGAGGGTCGGCACGCTGAGGCTGACCGACGGAGTCCCAACCCAGGAGACCGCTCGACTTCTGCTCGACAATCTGGACCTGAACCGCGGGGTTGAGGCCTTCATGAGCGGCATGCCTGCGGCCAACTTCGCAGGAGGCCATCGCGGTCACCTCGAGCTCGGTCAGAAGACCTGCAACCAGGTCGTGATCTTCGATGAACTGATGGACAGCAATTCGCTGTTCCTGACCGGCAATGCGAGCACGGTCTACATCACGAGCTTCCTGGACCTCAAGCTGCACGGGCCGATCGTGGTCGAGATTCCAGCAGAGAGTGGCCCTGGCATCCTCGTCGACAGCTATACGCGGTATCTTACCAACTTCGGCCCTCCTGGCCCCGATCGTGGTGCTGGGGGCAAGTACCTGGTGCTTCCTCCCGGCTACGACGGGACGGAGCTCGCCGGCATCGTCCCCGATTCGGAGTACTTCATGGTCCCTTCGTCGAGTTGGGTCAACTGGCTGCTGATCCGCGGGTTTCTGAAGGACGGCAAGCCAGACTTCTCGAGCAAGCTGTTCCGGAGCGGGCTGAAGATCTACCCCTTCAGCGCGGCCCTGAATCCGCCGGCCATGGAGTTCATCAACGGCTCCGGCAGGGCCTTCAACACGGTCCACGCCAACGACTTCAGCTTTTTTGAGGAGCTCCACTCCGTCGTGGATCGCGAGCCGATCGAGATGTTCGATCCCGAGTTGCGCGGGGTGTTCGCCGCCATCGGCATTCAGAAGGGCAAGCCGTTCGCACCGGACGATCGGATGAAGGAGATCCTGACCGAGGCCGCCAGGCTCGGAAACGCCACGGTCCGAGCCCTGTTCTGGTACGAGCGAGATGAATCCGCGTTCCTCTACGAGGGTAGCTACTGGAAGCGCGGGTTCGTCGGCGGTTCACACGAGTACTTGAAGGACCACGGCCTCGGGGGCCGCAACCTCAACGCCAGGGCGCAGTACTTCTACATGGCAACCTTCAACAGTCCCGCGATGATCTGGGAGCTCATCGGCAAAGGGTCGAAGTACGCCTGGGGGTACCTCGACTCCAATGGCGACCCGCTTGACGGCAGCAAGACATACAAGTTGAACCTGCCCAAGGATCTGCCTGCCAAGAAGTTCGTCTCGGTCTGTGTCTACGACAATCAGACGCGCTCGATGCTGCAGACCGACCAGCGGTTCCCTAGCAAGAACTCCAACCGCGACGACATGGCCAGGAATGAAGACGGGTCGATCGACGTCTACTTCGGGCCCGAAGCACCTGCCGGCAAGGAGGCCAACTGGATCCAGACCATCTCCGGCAAGGGTTGGTTCTGCCTCCTCAGGCTGTATAGCCCGACGGAGGCTTGGTACGACAAGACCTGGCGGCCTGGTGAGATCGACCTGGTGGAGTGAGCAGCTTGCAGGCAGCTGCAGATGATTGCGCTGGGACGATGTGCCGGTGCGAGCGGCCACTCCCTGACGCGCTCTCGCGTTCTCTCCGACGCTGCTAGCGGGTTCGAATCTCCTCGGGGAGTGGGGAAGTGGACTGCAATCGGACCCTGAGTGCGGCCTTGCAGGTCCTCACGCTGCGCAGATGACCGCCCGCCTGAGCGAGTCCATGTCCTCAAGCCACTGATCGAGGTGTTTCGAACTCTCACTTCTCACCCCGGTGGGTACTTCGCACGAAGCGGGTTCGGCCGCCCGGCGCCTAACGTGGTGGAAGTCAGCACGGCGGTCCGGGGCCACCGTGTGCGGCAGCCTATCGCCCTCGACGTCTGCTGCCCCGAGGAGCCGCGCGTCACGCGCCATCGCACGGGCCGCAGCACTCCTCTAGAAGTAGTAGTGCATCCCGAAGGCGACCAGAGAGTACTTCAGCGACGTCTCTGGCTTCACTGTACCATCGTTGGAGCCCGACACGTCCAGCTCGATGTCGTTCAGCAGCACGTAGCCAGCGCCGATTTCGGTCGAGAAGGCCAGGCTCGGAAGCCCCTGGAATCTGTACTCAACGCCGAGCACGGCGTTCAGGCCGAGCGCGCTGCCGCTGAGTCCGATCTGGTCGTACTGATCCGCTACATCGCCAGACATCAGGAGGTAACCGACACCTGCACCGACGTAGACGTCCAGGTTGGATTCGCTGTTGAGGACGAACAACCCACGTCCTCCCAGCACCCAGGCGGAGGCGTCCAAACTCACACCGAGGGCGTCCTCTTCGCCGCTATCGTACTCAATGGTTGGATTGTCGATCGCGAGCGATGCATGGCCTACTACACCCTGAAGCTGAAACGAAGAGCCCGCAAGGTACTTGAGGCTGATGCACCGGGCGCCGCAGATCGACTGCCAGCCAATGCCGAAGTTACCTTCCGCCCGCGATGACGCAGGTGCAGCTGCGACGAGAGCCGCCGCGAGCGCAATGATCCCCACGAGTCTCATGTCCGCTCCTCTCTCCACGAAACGTTGCTTCGTCAGTTGTTCTCACCGACGCTCCCCTCGACCTTCTACTCGCTCGGTCCCTTGCCTCCTTCCACGAGCGCAGCAGGCCGGATCAGGTTGCCACCATCGTCGCTCCGTCTGCCGAGTGACCAGGCTCTTCCCTGGCTCCACGCGCGCGGAGTACACAGCACAGATAGCGATTGCCCTCCGGTGGCGTCGCCGGACCCCGTGCATGAGTCCCGGCATCCGAAGCTGCGTGAACGATTGTACGGCCGCGTTGAGCAGCAGTCAATCCAATTCCGGCGGGAGTACTCGCGCGCGGCGTTGGACGGGACATCGGGCGTCTGCCGCTGCGGGCGCGTGGGCCTGCTGCACCTTGAGACAGCTTGGTCAGGCAGATGCAATGGGCGCCCGAGAGGGACGCCAGCACGAAGGGCCCGACGGTCCGGTCCGGACTCCCTCGCGCTTTCGGACGGTGGCTCTGCGGGCAGCCACTTGTGCGGTACCTGCGGGTCCTTCCGGAGCAGCGCGGGGCAGCGACTGAACCGCCCCGCGCGGGCCGCGAGGGGGGCCGTTCGGACGATGGTCCTGCTCAGGTGGCCGGCTTGCTGGAGCCATCGCACCACTTGGTTCCAACTCTCACACATTGGGGACCCCTAGCGCACGCAGCCGGCGATGCGGAGTCCCTGGTCAAGAGTTCGAAAGACGTCCGCTACGGGGAGCCACAGAAGCGGGGCCCGGCGACAACGTCGGGCCCCGTGTGTAGTTGAGTCGGGTTGCAGGCGGGGCGATTAGGTTCCCGCCTCCATTCGGTCTTCTCCCAGGCTCCTACAGCTCTTCGATCCTTCGCTGGAAAACCACGCCACGCTCTTCCAGCCCCTTCAGCATGAACGTGACGCACTTCTCGTCTCTGCCCACAAACTCCGGCGGTGAGATTCCCGTCTGATCGTACAGGCCCGCGGCGAGCATTCTGATCGCCATGGTGGCGGCGTAGCCGGTGGTGCGTGCCATGGAGTGCGTCGCGGTCACGGGGTCGTACCTGTCCAAGAGGTCGTAGACGTAGCGCAGCCCCTTCCCGTCCTTCTCGCCCTCGATGATCACCTGCATCACCGTGATGTCCGCCTCGCCGGGCTTCAGCTTCCACATGGGGAACAGCAGCTTGGTCGTGAAGTCGATCGGGCGGATCTTCGTGCCGTTGACGTCGATCTCTTCCTCGCTGAACAGGCCCGTCGCCCGTAGCACGGCCATCTTCTCGATGTGACCCTGGTAGCGCAGGGTCTTCTCTTTCATGTTCGGGGCATCGATGGTGTCGGCCAAGGAGCGCAGGCCGTCGGTGTTGAACGCCTCAAGCTCGCCGATACCCGGGAAGTCCAACAGCTCAGGGTCCGAGAGCGCTTCGCGGACCACCAGGTGGCCGTTCTCCACGTAGCGGGCGGGCCGCGTGTATTCCGCGATCACATCGATGGGCGAGAAGACGGCCTTGTACTCGTACGGCCACTCCCGAACCTCCGGCAGTCCGCCGACGTAGATGAGTATGTTCTCGGTCCTGTCGAGCAGTTGATCCACGTGGCCGACCAGCATGTTGCTTATTCCCGGAGCTACGCCGCAGTCGACTATTGCGGTGACCCCCTTCTCCTTCGCGATGGCGTCCAGGTCGAAGGGGTTCTCGGAGAAGAAGGCTATGTCGACTACGTCCTTTCCTGCTGCGATGACCGTCTGCAGGGTCTGGAAGCCCATGAAGCCCGGAACCGCGCTGAGCACCAGGTCGTGATCTGCGACGATGGCTTTCACTACGCGCGCATCCGACAGGTCCGCTCTGATCGCTGTGATCTTCGGGTTGGCTTCGTTCATCGTCTCCAACGCCTGCTCGTCGATGTCGACGGCGGTCACTTCGAACTCGTCATCCTTGGCCAGGTCAATGGCCATCGGCCCGCCAACGAGCCCTGCGCCCAAGACTATGGCTTTCATCTCGGCTCCGATTTCGCTTTGGATGATTGGGTCATGCGCGATGCGCACCGGGAATGGCGCGGTCGCGGAACAACGGCAATGGCACTGAGGGATTAGAGCCCGCTGAAGCGGTTCTTGTAGCGGATGAGAAGCGCGTGGGCTTCGCACGCTCTATCGGTTCGGGGATTCATGACTTCGTTCCTAACGCGGTCCTTTGGCAGATGCCTTGCACTACTGTAGCACCATGCCGGCTTCCTCACAAGAGCTGTGGCGGTCGCCGAGGTAGGGGCGCGTCTCGTGTGTCCTGGTAGCCCGCTCCTTCCTGCGCTCCAGTTCCTCAGGATTCAACCAGGCGAGACCAGTCGTGCTCCGGGACCTGACCTTCCACACCATCGAACCAAACGTGGCATCCGTCACCCTGGCGGCGAACCCAGTTGCAGACGATCCTGGTCCGATCGGCGAGGAACCGGCGGTCCGCGGGCGGCGGCTGGTGGAGAGTGGCCACGGCGTCGCGACCCGCTGCCTCCGGGAGGAAGCCGGCTCCATGCGGCACCACCTGCCGCTCGCTTTGTCCCTGCGCCACCACCACGTCGCGGGGCGCGACCAGGGCTCCCTCGGCGAAGCGGTACTCGACACCGTCTTCGGCGCAGCGGATCCTGCAGTCTCCTCCTGTGAATCGGCCCCCGAATCTCTCGTGGGCTGCAAAACGCCGGCAGGTGTCGATGGCATCGCGCAGACCTGCGGCCTCTTCGTAGCGCTTCGCCTCTGCAGCGCGGTCCCTCGCATCGACGAGCCGGTCCAGCACCGTCTCTGCGTTCCCACGCAGGAAGCTCCGAGCCAGCGCGACCAGCTCTTGGTACTCGCGTACCTCCACCACTCCGCGGCACGGTCCCGAGCACCGGCCGATGTCGTACTCCAGGCACCGCTTGGCTGGCTCAAGCTCGCTGCAGGTGCGGATGCCGAGAGTTTCGTGGAGGACGTCCTGCAGCGCGGCGGCGAAGTACTTGTCCCTCAGCGGACCGAATACGTCTCGTGTCCCGAAGTCGGTGACGTGCTCGACGATCAGACAGGCCGGGAAGTCACCGTCCGTGAACTCCAGGTACCGGTTCTCCGCGAGCTCCTTCAGGCGGGTGTTCAGCTGTGGGAGGTGCTCCTTGATCAGGACGTCTTCCAGGAGGAGCGCCAGGAGCTCGGATCGTGTCTGCCACCAGGCGAAGCTCCGGATGCTCGTCACCAGCTGACCCAGAGGCGGCATGGAAGTGAGGTGGTCCTGCCCGAGGTAGTTTCCCACGCGCTGTCGCAGGCTCACGGACTTGCCGACGTACAGCAACCGGCCGTCTCCATCGAAGAAGGCGTAGACGCCCGGGGCGCGGGGGACCGTCTCGCGGACTTCCGCTGCCAGCTGTCTGCGGTTGTCGTCGCTCATGACCGCACCTCCGAGGTGCGGCCGCGGAAGAAACCCAAGCCGAACTGGACGTTCATGCTCGGTGGGAGACTGCTGGTGAGGCGGGCGGACCCGAACGCTCGGCGCGTCGCGGGGGAGATCGTATCGGAACAGACGAAACGCAGGATGGCGTTGGGCGGGGCGTTCCGGACCACGCCAGCCAGGAACCCGGCGACACCGGCCGGCGCGAGCTGAGCCGGCAGTTCGACCGTCACCATCGGTCGCGTCGGGAGCGGCACGAACTCACTGCGATCCAGGGCCCAGTCACCACCCGGGGACGGGCCGAAGACGAGCCGGCAGTAGCCCTTGGTCTCGTCGGCCTCGGCGAAGGACGTTCTCTCGGTCGAGCCGGCGTAGATCACCGGCAGGGGACGGCCACCGTCCCTCTCCACCTGAAGAACCTGGTGCCTGTGAATGTGACCCGCGAGAACAGCATGGAACGACTCGGGGAGATCCCGCTGCCGGATCACGTCGTGACCGTTTCGGAACGTGTACCCCGCAGGTCCCACGGTGGCTCCCTCGACAGTCTGATGCAGGCAGAGCAACCGGACGTCGCCGGGGCGATCGTCCCAGCCGGTGGCCGCGACCAGTTCCCGGAAGCCGTCGCGCCCGTTGTTCCGCACGCACGGAGACCCCGCCAACGCCACACGAGCGCCCCCGAGTTCGAACCGGAACGTCTTCGGCGCGTCGAAGACGTGGATGTTCGGATGCTCCAGGAAGAGCGACGTCGGCAGGCGAGACCGTTCGTGGTTTCCCGGGACGATGACGAGCGGGATGCCGTGGTCGGCGAACGCGAGCAGCTCGCCGTACACTTGGTCCACGATGGCCTCGGGGACCCTGGAGCGGAAGAAGAGGTCGCCGCCGTGGAGCACGAGGTCCACCTGCTGCTCCACGGCAGCAGCCAGGACCCGGCGGAAGTTGGCTAGGAAATCCGGGCCGCGCCGACGCCGCTTCACCCTGGGACGGACAGGCTGGTCGAAACCGAGGTGGGTGTCGGCAAGGAACACCAGGCGGAAGCTGGATGAACGAGATCTCATGTTGAGTTGACCTGATGCCTGGTTCGTGGCGGCGACGAGCGCCCCGACTGGGTTCCTGACGCCCGCTGGCAGCCGGGAGCCCCGGCGCTTCGTGCGCTCTCCCTGAGGGGCCGCCTGCCAGATTCTACAGCTACTGGCCACACGGCGTCAAACCGTCGGTCGGTTTCGTGCCGATGCGACACTGCCGGCGTCCCCGCGTGAATGCTCGAACTCGGGGTCCCGGAAGTCGGTTCCATGAGGACCGGGCCTCGTGTTTCAGGCGGACACCAGGAGCGCCGCGTGCGCTGCCTTCGTGCTCGATGGAGCCGGCCCGGGGTTGGAGCCCACCCCACCAATGTTGTATAATGGCAAGAGATAGACGCCGTCGTTCCGCTCAACGAGGGAGGCCACCAATGTACCCGAACCACAGGCTTCTTGGTCGCGTCCTTCCGGGGGCGCTTCTCGTTCTCAGCCTCTCCCTGACCGCGTCCGCTCGCCCGGCCGCCGAGAACCGAGACGGCCAGCGGGACACCGCCCCGGTCACATTCCGGGTGACCGCGCCCGAGACCACGCCTCCGGGCGATCCGGTCTTCATAGCGGGGGACTTCCAGGGCTGGAACCCCGGCGATCCCGCCTACCAGCTGGCAGACCAGGGGGGGCTGATCTACGAGATCGCGCTGGATCTGACCGTCGGGACCGCGATCCAGTTCAAGTTCACCCGCGGGGACTGGAGCAAGGTGGAGAAGGGGCCGAACGGCGAGGAGATCCCCAACCGGACCCACGCCGTCACCGCCGCAGAGACACTCGAATTGACGGTGGCCAACTGGGCAGACCTGCCGGCCAACAGCACCATCACCGGTGACGTGACGACCCACACGGTGCCGGGCTTCCTGAACGGGCGCCGTGTGTGGGTCTATCTGCCTCCGGACTACCACGTGCACACGGAGCTTCGCTACCAGGTGCTTTACATGTTCGACGGTCAGAACGTGTTCGACCAGGCCACGAGCTTCGCCGGCGAGTGGGAGGTAGACGAGAGTTGCGAGACCCTCATTCCGGCGGGGTCGATGGCGCCTATCATCGTAGTCGCCGTGGACAACGGCGGCCTCGGCCGGATCGACGAGTACACGCCGTGGTACGACCCAGGCTTCGGGGCCGGGGGTGGGGGCGAGGAACATCTTCAGGAGTTCATCAACGTCCTGATGCCATGGGTCAACGCCAACTACCGCACGCTCACCGGGCCGCACAACACCGGCCTGGCAGGATCGTCCCTGGGCGGCCTCATGGCCCTGTACGCGGTCTACGCCCATGACAACGTGTTCGGCCTCATCGGCGCCCTGTCCCCGTCGATCTGGTGGAGCGACCACGAGCTGCTCGACTACGCTTCCGGACAGCCCAAGCCCCCGGCGAGGGTCTACATGGACATGGGGACCCTCGAGTCCGGTCCCACGCGGGCCGACGGCGGCAAGGGGGTCCGCGACAGCATCGACGACCTGCGGGCCATGCGCGATCTGATGATCGGGCAGGGGTTCGTCCTGGACTTCGACCTGATGGTCGTCGAGGACGAGGGCGGCCAGCACAACGAGTGGTACTGGGCACAGCGTTTCCCGGTGACCCTGCAGTACCTCTTCCCGCCGACACCGGCGTCCGGCATCCCCGAGAGTGCGACGCCCGCGCCCTTGGTGCTGCGCCCCAACATGCCCAACCCGTTCAACCCGCGGACCACCCTGCGGTTCAACCTCCCGGCCCCGGCCAAGGTGCGGCTCACGATCTACGACGTGGCCGGCCGGCGCGTGCGCGACCTGCTCGCAGGGCCGCTCCCGTCCGGAGCTCATGACGCGGTCTGGGACGGCCGTGACGATGCGGGACGGGACATGCCCTCCGGCGTGTACATGGCAACCATCCAGGCCGGCCCGCGGATGGCGACCTGGCGCATGGTCCTCGTGCGTTGAGGTGTATGGGAGCGCGAAGGGTGCTGTTCAGACAGGGCGCGCAGCTTGAGGCCTGCTACTGGCGCTTCGTGACCTCCCACTCGCCCTGCATTCCCAGCACATGGAGGGCGACGATCGCGCCGTCGGGGCCGCGCTCGAAGCGGATCTTGGCCTGCGGGATCATCTGCAACGTGAAGGAATCCGGCTCGTCGATCGCGACCATCAGCAGCTTCGGGCCGCCCGTGCGCTGCAGATAGAGCCCGTCGTCCTCCAGGAGAATGGAACGGTACTCGTACGTTCCGGCGTACTCCGCGAGCGCATCCAGGTCCACGACGATCGGCTCGTCGGCACGGGCGAGATCCTCCTCGAGCCCGCGAATCAGGTCGGCCAGCTCTTCGGCTCGCGCCGGCTCCACGCCGCTGTCCAGAATCCCCTCGAGCGCCATCTTGTGAGCGAGAAGGTGCGCCTTCTCCGAGGAACACTCGGTCGTCGGAATCACTCCGACGCCTTCCCAGCCGCCGCCCGTCTTCGGGTGCACCGGACGGAAGTCGGGGATGAACGCGCTGAATCCTGCCGCGACGGCGTGCACGCCGCCTCCGTGCCCGGCGCCACCCGTCGTCTCTCCGATGAGCGAGGCGCGACCGTGGTGCTTCAGGTTGTAGGAGAACTCCTCGCACCCCGAACCGGTGAAGGGACTGATCAACAGGTAGACCGGCACGTCAGGGCGGCGCGTCCCCGGAACCTCGGCCAGCGTGTACGCGGAATCGGGCTCGGAGTGCCCGTGGTAGTAGGTGATCAGGTGCATCGGCTCGGGCGGGTAGAGGTAGCTCGTGATGAAGTGCACCATGTCCGGAGAGCCCCCGGCGCAGGTGCGGAGGTCGAAGATGAGAGCGTCGGCGCCGGAGACGGTCTCCATGGCCTTCACGGCGACGTCTTCCTGCATGGCCCGGGGCACGAAGAGACGGATGTCCACGTACCCGACGTTGCCCGGGAGGATCTTCGCCTCGGGGATTCCCTTGACGCCGTCGAAGACCCCGCCGTCGGACCGCGTCCCGGGTTCCTGCTCAACGTGGTCGACCGGCTCCCCGCCCTCCCGGACGACGATCTTCACGCCTTCCGCACCGCCGTCCGGCGCGCCCGTCACGATGCGGCGCTTGGCTGTGCCCCCGTCGGGCCCGAAGCTCACACGAAGGTGCTTGTCGCCGGTCAGCTCGTACATGTCGCGCGTGAGCGCAGCGGCGAAGGCGGCAGGCGAGACATCCTCGTCGTAGCGCCCCGCCGCGAGGTTCGCGCGCAGCATCAGCTGAACCTCGTCCGCCGTCTCCGGAATGACGTACATCTCCTCCAGCAGCTCCGAGATGTCCTCGATCACCTCGGCACGCACCTCGGGCGTGACTTCCGTCAGGGGAGGCGCAGCGAAAGAGAGAGATGCAGCAAGGAGAACAGTGAGAATCGAGAGCGACTTCATCATTCTACCTCCGGGAAGGTGACGGCAGGTGATCGTCATTAGGACAGGACGCGCCATCGGCGCGGAGTGACCAACCGACCCCATGCGCGTTCCGTTCCTTCTGTGCACAAGCGCGCTCGAATCGCGCCGAGCAGCTTCAGATTATCCTGTTCCAGCCGGAGAGTCCAGAGTCCGGGGCGGCGTCGCAGGCGCCGCGGGACCTCGCCCACACACCGGGATTCCGCAGGCAGAGTGTCTCGTCAGGTGTGTGAGGACTCGCCCTGCTTCAGTGAGAACGATCCTGTCGGCGCGGCGATGGCCGCACCCGGGGCTCACCCGGGTGAACGGAGCCGTGGCGTGAATCCCACCTTGACTTCCGCACGATAATGAGAGATAATCACTCACACGAGAGAATCCTCACAATGTATGTCTCCCGGTGACTCTCCGTCCTGTCTGGCTACGACGCCAACGGGCCGGCGGCAGACGACCAGGAGTGGCCCTGGATATCGCGCGGCGGGGACCAGTACCTTCCGGTCTGGATCGACCATCGCGCTTCCTCAGGTGTGAGGTCCGGTCTTGTGCGACCACCCTCTCGGGCGCTCGCGGTCCGGAGCAGTGGCACACGAATGGGGAGGAAGAAGCATGAAACGTCAAGAGCGCTTTCGAGCACGGGCACTCGCCCTGTGCATGGCGCCGCTCGCGCTCCTCACAATCGCCGGCGACGGTGCCGCGCAGGTCCTGTTCAACGCACCTGCGTACTACGATGTGGAAGCGTACCCCCGGGATGTGGCTGCTGGAGATCTGAACGGCGACGGCTGGGTCGACCTCGCCGTGGCGAACGACAATTCGGGAACCGTCTCGGTGCTCCTGAATGACGGCGACGGGACCTTCGGACCCGCCGCTTCGTACGCGGTCGGCGCCGGTCCCTGGGACGTGGAGATCGCCAGGATGGACGCCGACATCCACCCTGACATCGTCACCTCCAACTCTGCGAGCGGCACCGTCTCGGTGCTTCTGAACGACGGCGACGGGACGTTCGGCACGGCGGCGAGCTACGCCGTCGGCATCGGCTCGATCCCCACAGGCGTCATCGCGGAGGATCTGAACGGCGACGGCGCCAACGACGTCGCTGTCGTCAGCTCCACCTCGAGGTCGTTCACCGTCCTCCTGAACGAAGGAGACGGCAGCCTCACGTACTCGGGGAGCTACGCCGCAGGTGGGTCGGCCACCAGTCCCTCGTGGCTCGCCGCGGGCCGCTTTGACACGGACGAGTACCCGGACATCGTGGTCGTCAAGCACTTCCATAGCCTCTACTTCGATGAGAGCTACGTCCAGCTGTTCTCGAACGACGGATCCGGCGGCTTCGTGACAGGGCCGACGATCACGATCGGGCGGTTCGCGACGACGCCCCTGACCGAGGACTTCGACGGCGACGGGGACGTGGACATCGCCGTCTCGGGATTCGCAGAGACATCCTACAAGCTGACGATGCTTCTGAACAACGGCGACGGGACGTTCGCAGAGCCCGTGCACCACTACGCCGGCGCGGGCGGACGGGCGTCCTGCGGCGACTTCGACTTCGATCACGACCTCGACGTGGCGATCTCGACGGAGGGGGTCGGCGCCTCGAGCTTCACGTACATCCTGAACAACGGCGACGCCACCTTCACGAGCGCCCTGTCGGTCCACGTGGGGGACGATCCGATGGGGCAAGCGTCCGCGGACTTCGACCAGGACGGTGACTGGGACGTCGCCGTCGCGGTCTCGGGCGACAGCGTCGTAGCGGTGGCCATGAGCAACGAGGACCCCACGGGGATCGACGATCACGTCCCCGCCGATCCCGGCAAGGCGGTAAGGCTCCATCAGAACCGGCCGAACCCGTTCGGCGCAGGGACCGCCCTCGCTTTCGATCTGCTCAGGCCCTCACGCGTGACCCTGCGGGTCTACGATTCAGCGGGGCGGCTCTTGAGGACGCTCCTCGACGACGAGGCACGGGGTGCGGGGCAGCACGAGGCCTTCTGGGACGGCCGCGACGCCGCGGGTCGCGAGGTGGTGTCGGGCGTCTACCTCTGTCTCGTTGAGGCCGGCGGGAGTGCTTCCGCGAGGAAGTTGGTTCACATCAGGTAGATCGGGAGTCTCTCAGGGCGATCGATGCGCAGCCAGGAGAGGGTTCGAAACTCGTCTGACATGCCCCGGCGATCCAGGTCGCACTCGCCGCAGGAAACGTGGATTCGTGCGGGTCGGAGCGGCGTTCGACGGAGGCGGCCCGAGGCCGCGCGCCCGGACGGGGGTGATGCGAGCTCCCCAATGTGAATGGAGAATCACTGACGAACACTGAAGTTGTTGCAGACAGTCAAGCATTGTGCTAGGCTGGCGGTACCTCGTTGTCAACACTCAGGCCCTAGACAGGCGGGGCGACCCGTCGAGGGAGGTGGTGCATAGAAGATACGTCGTGAACACTGCTGTTTCGATGCCCTCTTACCTCAGGAATCCCGAAAGTTGGAGGTAACCATGCGCGCACTCTGTGTTGTTCTTACGCTCCTTCTCGTCGCGTCGGTGGCCGTCGCAGACGAGAAGGCGAAGCTGGACGGTGTGCAGTTCCCGCCCACAAGTAGGGCGCTCGACTGCGCCAACGCGGTACCGATTGCCTGCGGACAGACCATGACCGGTGACAACACCGGCATGCCCAACAACGTCGTCAACTACAGCTGCACCACTCTCAACGAGAACGGCGGCGAGGTCGTGTACGAGCTCGTGCTCCCAGCCCCGGCCTGCCAGGAGGTCACCATCACGATGACCCCGTCGGGCTGCGACCTCGACCTGTTCTTCCTGGGGAGCTGCGACGAGACCGACTGCATCGACTACTCGGGGTCAGTCAGCACGGAGGTCATAACTACCGGCTGCCTTCTGCCTGGGACCTACTACATCGTCGTCGACGGGTACGGATCCGCTGTGCCGGGAGCGGAGTGTCCCTTCACGATCCAAGTCGAGTGCAACGAGTGCGACTGCCCGCAGCCCGACTGCTGCCCGTTCCCGTTCGTCTGCTACGAGGTCGACTTCAACCTGGACGACGGTGGTTTCGTCACGCTGCCGTGCGGCGGGGCCCCCGTGTGGCAGTGGGGAACGCCTCCTGAGATTCCGCCGATCGCGTGCGACGACGTCCCGATGACACATGTCCTCGGCACGATCATCGGCGGCGACTACCCGGCGAGCGGTGGCGAGATCGCCATGGTCGGTCCGTTCTTCATCGACGAGTTCTGCACGTGCCTCGAGCTCTGCCACTACTACGACACCGAGCCGAGCTACGACGGCGCGAACCTCAAGATCTCGACCGACGGCGGCATCACCTGGACGCTCGCGACGCCGAACCGCGGCTACGACCAGAACACGAACGCGTCGCCGCTGTGCATCCCGTCAGAGCCGGCCTTCAGCGGCCACCAGTTCCAGAACGCCTTCCTGCGTGACTGCTTCAACATCTCGCAGTATGTCGGTCAGACCATCTGGGTCGGCTTCTTCTGGGGGAGCGACAGCTCGGTCCAGTACCCCGGCTGGTACATCAAGTGGCTCAAGATCGGCGGCCAGGAGGGCACGTCGACTGAGGACTCGAGCTGGGGATCGATCAAGGCGCTCTACAGGTAATATGGAACAGCCGGTGCCAAGCCGGTTCTTCGGGGCCCCGTGCGATTGCACGGGGCCCCGTTGTCTCGGAGGAAGGGGCTTCTTCGACGGTGACTCAGGCTGACACGCGCTTCGCTATGTGGCTGATGGCCTCTGACCTGTCCCCAGTTGTTGTACCACCCCCAGACTCAGGATGGCGCGTGTAGAGTTGGACGGCAGGTCACTTCCGCGACGAGATCCTGGGGGCCGAAGCGGAGGCGAGATAGGGGAGCGCCGGCCTCGGCCGCATTCCACGCACGGGTTCGGAATACGTTCACCCCCGGGAGCCAACGACCCGGCCCCTGTCCGAGTGACAGGGGCCGCGATTCGAGGTGCTGGTGCTGTGGTCAAGCCGCCGGTGCCGCGCCCTGGTCTTCTGCTAGCCCTTCGGCCTGATCATCTCCTGGAACGGCGGGTAATCACGGAGCGGCTCGAGGTCCGGGTCCGAATGGAGGTCTGGGCCGTACTGGTACCCACGGGCGAACGCCTGGCGGAGAAGCTCGACGGCCCGCTCTCGTTCACCGAGGAGCGCTGCGATGCGGGCACTCCAGCAGAAGTTCTCCCCGAACATGTACGGGCGGTCGAGACGCTCCAGCTCCTCGCGGATTCGAAGGGCCTCGCCGTGGTCCCCTGTCCTTGCCGCCAGACAACCAAGCATCCCTCGGTACGCGATCACGTCTGGGCTCGCCTGAGCCAGCTCCTCCAGGACATCACGGGCCCGTGTCCACTCCTCCGTCAGGTTGAGGAGCGTCGCGAAGTGGTGACGGTAGTAGACGTCGACCCCTTCCCTCGGCTGACTCTGCCACCAGTCGATCCCGCGACTCGCGATCCGGAACGCTTCCTTCTCGTAGCCACGTGCGAGCAGCTCGAGTGCTGCAGCGTGCATGACCTGAATCGGGGATCCGGCCCGGGGGGGCGTAGCCAGAACCTCATCGACGACGTCGTCGACCTCCTGCGCGCGTCCGGCGGCCGCCAGGGCGCGGGTCTCTCGGGCGCGCAATGGGATGACGTCCGGGAAGTGCTCGATTGCTCTGTGCAGGCCCTCGAGCTCGCGGTCGTAGTTCCCCAACATGTGGTGAGCGTCAGCCGCTGTGGCAGGTCCCCAGGTCCACACCAGAGATGCGCCTGCGGGCGTTTGCCGCTTGTAGGGCTCGTACGTCTCGAGTGTCTCCTTCGGGCGGTTGAGCCAGAGCGTCCTCTGTCCGATCAGGAAGTAGAGCAGGTCGCTTCCAGGATCCAGCTTCACCATCTCGCGGAGGATACGCAGGCTCTTCTCGTGGTTGCCCTGTGTCCGCGCCATGTTGAAGTCGACCGCGAGGAGGTCGAGGCGCCCCAGCTTCTCTCTGTTCCTGTCGAGAAGCCGGAGCATGGAGTCCGCCTTGGCCCACTCACCGATATCGGCGTAGGCGCCCACCATGAAGAGGCGCGGCGGCATGAACGTCGAGTCGATCGCTGCCGCGCGTCCGAAGAGGTAGATTGCCTCGGGGCGGCCCTCGAAGAGCAGACCCAGGCCGACGACGTACTCACGGTACGCCTCGAAGATGGGCGGCTGTGAACCGAGGGAAGCGTCGAAGTCAGTGACCAGGGCACCCATGATGCGCTGCCGCAGCGTCTCGACGGTCTCCATCGGGGCCTCGCGCGATCCGAGGACCGCATCGGGCGCGTAGATGAGGCTTCCATCTTCCGCGTTCGTGACCTTGGCGTGGAAACGGAGGTCCTCCCCCTCGAGAAAATACGAACCCGAGACGACTGTGCCGGCGCCCGTCTGTTCGGCCAACTCGCGCAGCTGTGCCACGTCGTGAAGGCCGCCGGCTTCGGCGCCCACTGCGCGTGAGGTCCTGAGGGCAGTCACTGCCGACACGACGTCGACGCTGCCCGTCTGGGACAGCCCTTGCCCGATCCAGTCCGCCACCATGGGCCCGATTGGATCGAGGGATTCGTCTCCTGTCATGTTCTCGAAGGCCGCCACCACGACTCGATCGGGATCGACATCGAGCCTCGGCGTCCTGGACGCAGTCCAGATGATCCCTGCCAGGACTGCGACGACGACCACCGCGCCTGCGGCCAGCCACCTCCTCCGTCTCCCGCCACCGGACGCAGCTCCGAGCGTTCGCGGGCGGACAACGGTCCGAGTGGTTGCCTCGGCCTCCAGGCGCCTCCCGACCGCCTTGAGATCGACCAGCATGTCGGGCACGGTCTGGTAGCGCTCCGCTGGGCTCTTGGCCATTGCCTTCGCGGTGATGCGCTCGAGTTCCATCGGCACGCCTGTGCGGAGCGCCGTCATCGGCTCAGGCTCTTCCCTTACGATCGAGTGGATCACGGCCTGATCACAGTCGCCCCTGAACGGTCGTTGCCCGGTGATCATCTCGTAGAGCGTCACGCCGCACGACCAGATGTCCGTCCGGTGATCGACGTCCTTGCCACGCGTCTGCTCGGGCGACATGTAGTCGATCGTGCCCGTGATCGAGTGCGCAGCAGTGAGCCTCGTCTGCCCTGCGGACTTGGCGAGGCCGAAGTCCATGATCTTGGCCTGGCCTTCGGCCGTCACCATCACGTTGGCGGGCTTGATGTCGCGATGGACGATGGTCCTCTTGTGCGCCGCTGCGAGTCCTTCGGCGACCTGTGTGGCGGCGTCGATGGCCTCACCGAGCTCGAGCGGTCCTCTCGCTATCTTCTCCTCGAGACTCTCGCCCTCGAGCAGCGCCATGGCGATGAAGGTCTGTTCGTCGGCTTCCCCGATCTCGTAGATCGTGCAGATGTTGGAGTGATCCAGGGCTGCGGCGGCTTGCGCCTCGCGGAGCAGGCGCGCCTTGGCCTCAGGATCGCGTGTCATCTCAGGCGGCAGGAACTTGAGGGCGACCGCTCGCTTGAGAGTGATGTCCTCGGCCTTGTAGACGACGCCCATGCCGCCTTCGCCGAGCTTCTCGATGATTCTGTAGTGAGAGATGGTCTTGCCGATCACGGGCAACCTCTGGGAGAGAGTCAGCCTGTGGCTCACAGAGGAGAGAGGCACAAATGCCACCCAAGGTTCATCTTAGCGGATTGCCCTGCGGCTGGCCATCCCATTCGCCGTTGAGCGGGGCACCACAGATGAGAACGGAGGCGGCCGAAGCTCCCATCCGGCCGGGCGCGCACTGATACGGTCGCGT
>JALGWI010000092.1 GCA_025774245.1 bacterium | reverse complement strand
CTGGCACGACGACGCGCTGGTGGGACGGTGGGACGACGTGCAGGAGGTGGACGCGAGCCCGTAGCGCCCGACGTGCCCCAGCCCCCGGGGCCGATCCCAATTCCGGCTTGACTGTGCGCCACCGACCGGGCACAATCTCTGGAAACGAGCGACGCGCGCCCGGGCGCGCCTCGCGGCATTCCGGCTACCTCCGAGGTGCCCGGCGGGGCTTGTACCGTTACCCCCTCGACAAGAGTGATCTGCAACGAGGAGACTGCGATGACGACGAGAAGTCTGCTCCGACCGGCCATGGCGCTTCTCCTGCTGGTGCTCTGCGCCGGCACGGCCTTCGCGCAGACAGGCGATTCGACCCTGCCAGCCGGCAACGAGTGGCAGTTCCTGATCACTCCCTACTGGTGGAACTCCGGCATCAAGGGTGACATCATCGCCACTGTCGAGCCCGAAGAGGGCGTGTATCAGCAGGTCACTATCCCCGTCGACATCGGGTTCACGGACATGGGCGAGGCCCTGAAGTACGGCCTGTCCCTTCACGCCGAGGTCAGCAAGGGTGCATGGGGTGGAATCCTCGACATCAACTACGCGAAGTACGCCGAGGGAACTGAAACCCGGCTGTCCTACGATCCGGAGGTTTGGGTCAAGTCCGGTATGGACCTCATGACGGTCGACCTCCTGGGCTCGTACCGTCTCCAGAAGAGCCTGAACAACTCGATGATCGAGGCTCTCGTGGGCCTTCGGTACAGCCAGTGGACGCCTGATCTGCTCTTCACGGTCGACGGCGACGAGCAGCAGGAGACCGAGAGCAGCTCCTGGGTCGACCCGCTCGTCGGGATGCGCTTCGCGACGAATTTCGCCGGCGAGTTTTATGGGTCGGCGCGCATCGAGATCGGAGGCTTCGGAGTCGGATCGGACTTCACGTGGGGACTCCACGGCATCGTGGGCTACCGGCTGACCAAGATGATCGACCTGGATCTCGGCTACCGGTACATCTCCCTCGACTGGCAGAGCGAGGCGGCCGGGGTGGGCGGCAGGGGACTCACCGTGGTGCAGAGCGGACTCCTGCTCGGAGTCGGCTTCCGGTTCTAGCAGTGCGGAGTACGTGCGCCGGGGCGCGGATCCCGGCGGTCCAGTGACAGTGATACTGCGGAGTAAGCTCGACGTCGTTGTGTGAGGAGAGGAGTCTCGAGATGAAGATCCTGAGTGTTCTGCTCGCAGTGAGTCTCGTGGTGCTCGTGGCCGGGTGTTCCTCCATCAGGACGAACTACGACTTCGATCCCACGGTGGACTTCGCGCAGTTCTCGTCCTACGCCTGGATGGACATGGCGACCTCGGGTGCCGCCGGCAGCGGGGTGCAGCAGGGCGACATGACCGACAAGCGGATCCGGATGGCTGTCGACGACGAGATGGCGCGGAAGGGTATGACCGTCGACACGGACGACCCGGATATCCTCATCGCCTACTACGCGGGCGTCGAGGAGAAGGTCGACGTGACCGACTGGGGATACCGGTACTACGGCGGGTGGTACGGCCGTGACGTCGACGTCTACCGGTACAACGAGGGCTCGATCGTCATCGACATGGTCAACGTCTCGACGAGCGAGCTCGCCTGGCGAGGTGTGGTGACCGACTACGTGGAGGGACAGAATTCCCCCGAGCAGAGGGAGCAGAAGATCAGAGAGGCGATGGCAGTTCTTCTCGCGAACTACCCGCCGAAGTAGCTTGGGCTCACGAGCGGTCGGGCGGCAGCAGGGCTCGGACGTAACAACGGAGGTTGACATGACTTGGAGAAGGTGGCTCGCGATCGTGCTCGTGCTCGCCTGCTTCGCGGCTCCGGCGATGGGGCAGCAGAGGGGGACGACGTACACTCCGCCAGTAACGCAGTCGAAGTTCGAGCTCTCGGGTCTGTACGGATACCAGTGGGGCGGGACCGTGCGTGGCTACGACGGCGACTATGTGATCGCCAGTTCGGGGGCGTGGGGCATCGTCGCCGACATCACGATCCGGCCCGGAGCGCAGATCGAGCTCTCGTACAGCAGGCAGGACGCCGACCTCATGTGGAAATCGAAAGGCATCGAGGAGAAGCTCTTCGACGTGGGGGTCGAGTACTGGCAGATCGGTGGCCTCGCCGAGTTCAAGCGCCAGGGGAACGTCAGGTTCTTCGGTCTGATGACCCTCGGCGCGACGCACTTCGACCCGAAGGGGAGTCAGTACGCCGACGACTGGCGCTTCTCGACGGTGTTCGGGGTGGGCGCCAAGGTCTTCTTCAGCGAGAAGGTGGGGCTCAGGCTCCAGGCGACGATGCCGGTGACCTGGCTCTGGTCGACCGGGTATTGCGACTGGTTCTACGGCTGCGGGGTCACTGGCCAGGGCGTGGTCCAGGGCAATCTCTCCGCGGGCCTCACGTTCGCCTTCTAGCGCAAGCGCCCCTCGGGGCGACAGATCACGGATCACACGACGGGCGCCCGGGTTCTTCCGGGCGCCCGTCTTCGCAATAGACCCCCGCGCAGGCTGCCTGTTTCCCCGCCCGCTGACCGCGCGTTCAACCGAACCCCCCCCCGACCTGTCGAAACAGGGTGAAACGAGCGCGACTGGAGTTGCCCCCTCACACTCAGGCGCTCTGGGGCCCCGCCTCCGGCAGGGGTGCGGCCCCGTTTGTCTTGGGGCCATCTGCGCGGGAGGAGCCCTGATGAGAACGATGCTGATCGTTGCGGTCGCAGCCATGTTGGCGATCGTGGTCCCGGCCGCCGCGGGCGAGATCCACGACGCGGCAGTCGAAGGAGATGCGGCCCGGGTGAAGGAACTCCTGAAGGAGGATCCTGATCTCGCGGTCGAGAAGGACGTCAGGAACGAGACGCCGCTCCACGTCGCGGCGCGGGAGGGCCACCTCGAGGTCATCAAGGTCGTTCTCAAGGCCGGCGTCCCGATCGACATCGGCGACAACGAGGAGAGTACGGCCCTCGACGTGGCGGCGATCTACGGCCACGTGGAGGTTGCGGAGTACCTGCTCAAGAAGGGAGCCGCGCTGGACCACGCCGACGTCAACGGTCTCACGCCTCTCCACTTCGCCGCCTACAACATCCAGCCCGAGGTCGCCGCGCTCCTGATCGAACGCGGCGCCGATGTCGGTGCTGCGACCGTCAACGGGAGCACGCCTCTTCACGGTGCTGCCTACAACGGCGACGTGGCGACGATGACGCTCCTGCTCGAGAACGGCGCCGACGTCAACGTGCGCAACGGGGGCGGCTACACGCCGGTCCTGAGCGGGACCGCGGCGAACGCCGAACTCGACGCCGTGGAGCTTCTGGTCGAGCACGGCGCCGACGTCTACGACCGCGAGCACCGTGGGTCGACGACGCTCATGTTCGCGGCGGCAGCCGGGAGGCTCGACGTCGTCCGCTATCTGATCGACGCCGGAGTGAGCCTCCGCGCGAGGAACGACTCGCAGTGGACGGCGATCCACAACGCTGCCGAGCGGGGTCACGCGGAGATCATCGACATCCTGGTCGAGAACGGGGCCGACGTGAACGCCAAGACGAACGGCGGCTGGAACGCCGTCGCGTGGGCGACGATCCGCGGCAACCGCGAGGTGATCGAGCACCTGGTCGCGCACGGAGCAGAGATCGACGCGCCGGGCGACAACGGGCTGACTCCGCTCGTTCGTGCGTTCAGGGACGGGAACGCCGAGGTGGCGACGATCCTCCTCGAGAATGGGGCGGACGTGAACAGGCGCGACACCGACTGGGAGAGAACGGCCCTTCACGGAGCCGCCGTGAACGGTCAGACGGAACTCGCGGAGCTCGCGCTCGAGTACGGGATCGACATCGATGCCGTCGACGCCGCCGGCATGACGGCGCTCGAGTACGCGGCTCGATACGGACACCGGGAGGTCGCCGAGCTCCTCGTGTCGCGCGGCGCGACCGCCGAGGGTCTCGAGGAGAACTACGGCCGTCCGGAGCTTCTCGACCGGACCGTCGCCAGCGGCGAGGCCGCGCTCTGGTATCTCGGCCACTGCGGCTTCGCGGTGAAGACGAGCGACCACTTCCTCATCTTCGACTACTGGAGGGACGGGGAGATGCCGGCGTCGGCGTCGCTCGCCAACGGACGCATCGTTCCCTCCGAGATCGAGGACGAGAACGTCTACGTCTTCGTGACGCACGAACATCGCGACCACTTCGACGAGGCGATCTTCGAGTGGGCCGACGCGCTCGATAACGTCACCTACGTGTACGGCTTCACGCCCGAGCTGGTGCAGCCCTACCGCGACGCCGGGTACACCGGTCCCGAGTACACGTTCGTCGGACCCCGCGAGCACTCGACGATCGACGGGATCGACATCCGCACGATCGCCGCGAACGACGCGGGGGTCGGATTCCTGGTGAGTGTGGACGGGGTCGTCCTCTTTCACGCCGGCGATCACGCAGGGTGGGGAGACGAAGAGCGGGACGGGTTCTTCTCCGAGATCGACTACATAACCGAGTACGCAGCCGGTCTCGACGTGGCCTTCATGAACGTCACGGGGTGCCACGCCCACGACCCGGACAGGCTCAAGGAGGGGAACCTCTACACGCTCACGACGCTCGACCCGGCCGTCATGGTCCCGACGCACGCGCTCAACCGGGAGTACGAGTACACGAACGCGGCGACGTACGTCGCGGAGGCGGGGTTCACCACGCACGTCTGCTGCCCGATGAACTGCGGCGACAGCTTCATGTACCAGAACGGCAAGATGCTCGCGCTCGCCCCCGCCGTCGGCGGAAGCGGTGCGACAGCGAACGCTACACCCCCGACCTGCACGCCCTGAACGTGCGCTGCCCAAGGACGGGAGAGAGGGGCCCGGATCGTGAGACCCGGGCCCCTCGTGTGCGTGGGGTACATCCGCGCCCTCGTCGACGCCGCGCCCGGGAGTTCCCGCCCACCCTCGCACCGGGCTCTCCTCGAGAGGCTCGTTGACCGCTCCCCGGTCACCGGGTATCATTCCGACGGGATGTACCGCGGGACGCAGAGGCGAGTAGCCTGCCGACAGGCGTCCGATGGCGGCTGGGCACCACTCTTCCGTCAGTTCCCGATGGACCTTGAGGGGACACACTCCGTGCGTTTCTCATTGATCTTCCTCTCCTTCCTCCTCCTTTTCTCTGCTCCTCTGTCCCTGTTCGCGGAGGAGGCGGAGGAGGCGAAGAAGGATGCGTCTGCGTCCCACGAGCAGTTCGCGGGGATGACGATCACCGACATCAGGATCTCGGGCAACGAGAAGACGAAGGACAGGTACGTGTGGCGGGAGATCGAGCTCGAGATCGGGGAGCCCCTGGATCTCAAGATCCTCGAGGGGGACATCCGGCGCCTCAATAATGTCGGGGTCTTCAGCACGGTCGAGGTCGTCTCGGAAGCCCACGAAGGTGGAGTCGCGCTCGAGTACAAGGTTCGGGAGATGCCGGGCCTCATCCCCTACGTCACGTTCGCCTATTCCGAGACCGACGGTTGGTCCGTAGGTCCCGCGGTCTCTGCCGCGAACGCGTTCGGGCGCACCATCAAGCTGTCGGGGTACGTGCTCTTCGGCGGGACAAGCGTCTACGGCTTCGGGTTTCGGCATCCGTGGATCGCCGGCAAGCGCGTGTTTCTCGACGCGAGCCTCAAGCACATGATCCGCGACAACGTCTACTACGACTTCCAGGAGACCGACGACGAGGTCACGCCCTGGATCGGAGGTCACCTCGGAGAGAACGGCCGGATCGAGGGGATGATCGGCTACTTCTCCGTGGGGAGCGACAAGGACGGACGTACCCTCTCGGACGACAACCGCGACGAGATGGTCCGCTTGGGCCTCAATACCTACTACGATTCGCGTGACATCTACCGGGATCCTCACATCGGGTGGCACTCGGGGATCGAGTTCATGGCGAGCGGGGGCATCAGCGACACCCCCGCCGAGTTCCTGACCGGCACGCTCGACATCAGGCGGTATCAGCCGGTGCTCTGGGGGAATCCGCTCGCCGTCGGCGTGCTCACCACCCTGCAGACTGGAACCGTCGGCGTCGACATCCCCGAGTACATGCAGTTCAACCTGGGTGGCGCGAACACGATTCGTGGCTACTCGGCCGAAGGCCTCGGTATGAAGCTCTTCGGCAAGAACCAGCTCATCCTGACCGTCGAGCAGCGCTTCGACATCATCGATCTCACAGAGGTGAAGCTCTTCAATTGGTCCCTGTCGATGGGGCTTCAGGGCGCGCTCTTCCTGGACAGCGGGATCGCGTGGAGCACTCCCGAGGAGTTCACGTGGCAGCGCGAGAAGACCGGCGTCGGGCTCGGACTGCGCATCCTCTTCCCGTGGGTGGACATGATCCGGCTGGACGTCGGCTTCAACCAGGAGTGGGAGAGCACGTTCCACCTCGGCTTCGCTTCGAAGTTCGACGCGCAGCGGAGTCGCACCCGCTAGCCTACCTGCATCTGCATCCGACTTCCCTGCTGACTTACCCCGTTGACGTCTCACTGACGCGCGTGTATCGTCTCGCGCGAGCGGCATTGCTGTTGCCTCACGCAGGGAGGTGTTCCGTGAGACGCGCTTGCTTCGCACTTGTCGTCCTCCTCGTGGTCGGCACGACGGGCTGCACGAGCTCGACCGGCCCCGGAGGCACCGGCCTCGGCCATCCCGACATCGCGGGCATCATCGCCTTCTACCAGTTCGACGAGAGCCTCGGGAACGAGATCTCCGATACCCACCACGCAACGTCAACCGACGAGGACCCGATATACGTGAAGGACCGCCACGACCGGCCCAACTCCGCGATCTTCATCTCGGGTGTCGGCGAGATCGTCTCCGTGCCGGCCCACGCCGACTTCGATTTCGATGAGGCGTTCACGCTGGCGGCGTGGGTCCTCCCGTATCTCTCGTATCCCCCCTACTGCGGGATCATCGACAAGGACTACTACACGGGGTACTCGATGGGGATCACCGGCGCGACCGAGCCGGAGATGGCGGACGTGGGCCTCCGCGTCTCCGGCGCGTCGGTCTCGGCCGAGGACGTCGTCGCGATCGGCACGCTGACGTGGACGCACGTCGCGTGCACGTACGACGTGGCGGCCCAGAGCGCTCGATTTTACATCAACGGCACGCTCGCGGACACTCGCCCGCTCAGCGTGGAGATAGGAACGTCCGACGCGGACATCAGATTCGGCATGTCCCAGTACGGCGACGAGTACGTCGGGGCCATCGACCAGGTCGCGCTCTTCGGGCGCGCCCTCTCGGCCGCCGAGGTGCGGACGCTCCACGATTTCGATTAGCCCGCTGGCTGCGACCGCGACCCTCGCGCCAGTCGGCCACGCACTCCCGGCGAATAGACACTGACGCCCGCGTGTAGAGGAAGCAGGAGGTGATACCATGCCCGAGAACGTCTGGTGGATCTGGATGATCCTCGCCGCAGTCTTCGTCATCGCCGAGGTGTTCACGGCCGGGTTCTTCATCCTCTGGTTCGGTATCGGAGCGGCCG
>JALGWI010000091.1 GCA_025774245.1 bacterium | reverse complement strand
TGGAAGTACGCGTTCGAGACGTTCCCCTTGTCGTCCAGGAAGATCTCGATCTTCCCGTGGCCCTCCAGACGGGTGATCGGGTCTATCGTGATTCGCTTGCCCATGTCTCCTCCGTTGGTACGCTCGATGCGTCCCGCAGCCGAGCGGGAGGCCCGGCGCTTCACGCCGACCTACGAGACCTTCGCCTTCTCGCGCTTCTTCTCGGGAACCCGCCCCCGCAGGAGCGAGGTCGGGAGGCTATACATGTAGACGAGTCCCGCCGGGTCCGGCAGCGAGTCCAGCACCCGGTCCATCGCCTCGTCGTCGTTGATGTCGATGATCGAGGCGAGCGCCGACAGGAACTTCGCTCCCTGGTCCTTGACGTCACGCGTCGGCCCGAAGCAGCCGCGGCACGGCATGTTCGCGTTGATGCACCGCTCTCCGCAGCCGGACCGTGTCGCCGGGCCCATGCAGAGGACTCCCTCGGCGAGGAAGCACTTCTCCGGGTCCATGAACGTCAGGTGCGGACGCTTGAGCTCCGTAATCTGGAGCTTCTCCGGCTTGCTCTCGTTCCGGTCGCACGTGTCGCAGAGCGACTTGTCGGGAGCCAGGACCGAGCCCTTCGGCGGCAGCTCGCCCGAGAGGATCGCCGTCACCGCGTCCATGATGAGGTCGGGAGGCGGCGCGCACCCAGGCAGGTAGTAGTCGACGTCGACGTCGATCACCTGGTCGAGGGCGCAGACCCTGTCCCAGATCTTGGGCAGCTCGAGCTCGCCCTCCGGCATCTTCGTGGAGGTCTGCGGCTCTACCTTGTCCGGGTTGTCGACCGTCGGGAGATAACCGTACGCGGCGTCGAACACCTCGTCCTTGCTGTAGAAGTTCGCGAGACCCGGGATGCCTCCGATGTGGGCGCACGAGCCGAACGCGATCACGACCCCCGCCTTCCGCCGGAGCAGCTTCGACCAGTTCTCCTGCTCCGAGGTCCGCACCGCGCCGTTCAGGAAGGCCACCGCGATCTCGCCGTCCTCCATGGCCTCGATGTCCTTCCGCTTGAAGTCCATCGCCACGGGCCACAGCACGATGTCGACCGCCTCGACGACCTTGAGGATGTCTTCCGCGAGGTCGACCCACGCCTCCTCGCAGCCTCCGCACGACGCGTTCCAGTACAGCGCTACCTTCGGCTTAGCCACGTCATACCCCCACCGATGCGAGCTCACCGCTCATTTCTCTGACGACCGAGACCAGTTTCTGTCCCTCGTTGCTTCCGAACCACTCGAGCCTCAGGCGCGACTCGTCGACGCCGAGTTCCGAGAGGAATCTCTGGAGCAGCTTCACGCGTGAGACCGCCCGCGTGTTGCCGTGGCGGTAGTGGCACGAGTCGGGGTAGCAGCCCCCGATCAGCACTCCCCGGGCGCCGCGCGCGAACGCGCCGGCGACCATCGTTGCGTCGACGCGTCCCGTGCACGGGACCCTGATCACGCGGAGTTCGCTCGGCATGTCGAGCCGGTCGTAGCCGGCGCGGTCCGCCGCGTTGTATGCCGACCACTTGCAGAGGAAGGCCACGATGCTGCCCTCGTCCGCGACCGCCTCGACCTCCGCCAGGATCGCCTCGTCCTCCCACGCCTCGAGCGTGTTCGCTCCGGCCGGGCAGGTCACGCTGCAGATCCCGCAGCCCATGCAGAGCGTCTCGTCGACGGTCATCTCCTCGTCGACGACGCTCAAGGCGCCGTACGGGCAGGTGGGAACGCACAGCCGGCAGTGCAGGCTCGCGCAGACCTCCGCCTCGATCCTGGGAACCGGCGTGCGGAACGTGACGACGTCCTTCGAGAGCACCGCGTGCGCGCCGGCGGCAGCCTCCCTGGCCGACTCGACCGATTCCAGCACGCCCCTCGGGAACGCTGCCGCGCCCGCGAGGAAGATGCCCTGCGGATTCGAGTCGGGGGAGAGCGTTGTACCGGTGTACCCGTACGGGAAGTCGAGATCGGACGGAAGGCCGAGCATCGCGAGCGTCTCTCTGTCGGGCTCGAACCCGGTCGCGAGGACGACGTAGTCGACCTCGAGCTCCAGGTACTCGCCGCTCTGGATGTCCTCGGTCCGGACGACGACGCGGTCGCCCCGCTCGAAGATCTCCGACGGCCTGCCCTCGAGGAACACGACGCCTGCCTGGTCCCTGAGCGTCCGGTAGAGGTACTCGAACTGCCCGTAGCACCGCATGTCGATGTAGGAGAGGTAGACCTCGGCGTTCGGGAAGCGATCCTTGGTGAGCTTCGCCTCCTTCATGCCGATGAGGCAGCAGACGCGCGAGCAGTAGGGAAGATAGTTGTCGTCGCGCGAGCCGGCGCAGTGAACGACGAGCACCTTCTCGGGCGCGATGATCCCCGCGGCGATCTGCCGCTCGTAGTCGATCGCCCGCATGACGCGGTCGATCTTGCCGCCGCCGTACGCGGAGAGGTTGGCGATCGGGAAGTTCCTGAGGCCCGTCGCGACTACGATGGCGCCGACGGCGATCTCCTCCTCGCGAGCGGGCTCGTCGAGATCGATCTTCGCAGGACAGATCTCCACGCACTTCCCGCAGCGCGTGCACGCCTCGAAGTCGATGGCGTACTCGTCAGGATAGGTCTCCTGCGCGAAGATCGCCTTCCTCGGCACGCCGTGGTCGACGGGACTCTCCGGGCAGACGGGCACGCACTTGCCGCACTGCACGCACTCGATGACGCCTCTGGGCGAGGTTCTGAGCGTCACCCTGTAGTCGCCGACCGTGCCCGCGACGTTCTCGACGCGCGTGTTGGTCATGACCTTGATGTGATCGTTGCCCGCGACCTGGTTCACGAGCGGATAGAGCGTGTGGGAGTTCGGCGTGCCCTCCGGGTAGAGGCGGTCGAGCTTCGCGACCGTGCCTCCGACGAACGGGTCTTCCTCGACGAGCACGACGTCGTGCCCCATCTCGCCGAGCCAGCGCGCCGACTCGAGGCCCGATACCCCGGCGCCGATGACGAGCACAGACTTCTTCGAGATCTTCCTCTCGCGCTTCTCGACCGGCTCCGCGGCCCTGGCCCTCTCGATCCCGCCCCGGATCATCGTCTCGATCCCGTCCCAGCCCTTCCCCAGGAAGACGCCCTGCTCGCGGATGTTGACCATCTCCGAATCGATGTCCCCGAAGAAGCGCTCGAGAATGCGCGGTGTGCATCCAGCCAGCACCAGCCGCCGATCGTCTCCGAGCGACGCCTCGACGGCAGCGCGGCCCTCCTTCGAGCAGAGACACTCGCTCACCTCGACGGTGACGTCGCTGCCGAAGTCGGGGCTCGCCGGTACGTCAATCAGTCCCTTGCACGTGCAGATGTGTAGGATCATCAGCTCCCTCATTCGATTACGACCTTCGCGAGCATCTCGCTCGGCTTGACGCTGTTCATTCTGAACCAGAGCTCCTTTTCAGGGACGCCCAGCGCGAGCCCGAGGAGCTGCGTGTAGTAGAGCACCGGCATGCCGTACTCGACGTCGTAGGCCTCTTCGATCTTGCCCTGGTTCGCCTCGTACATGACGCTGCAGAACGGGCAGATCGAGACCATCGCGTCGGCGCCGGACGCCTTCACGAGATCGAGCTTCTGCTTCGCCATGGCGAGCGCCGTCTTCTCCTCGAACCCGAGGACGGCCCCGCCACAGCAGAGCTTCTTGTCCTCGTAGCTCACGGGCGTAGCACCCGTCGCCGCGACGAGCTCGTCGAGCGTCTTCGGATCTTCCACGTCGTCGAAGCAGTCGTGCACCTCGCCGGGCTTCACGTAGTGGCAGCCGGGGTGCGCCGCGATCTTGAGGGAAGAGAGGTCGCGCTTGACCTTCGCCTTGATCGCGTCGACGCCGACGTCCTCCCAGAGGACCCTCGCCAGGTGCTTCACCTCGATCGAGCCGGTGTAGTGCTTGCCGAACTCGGCCAGCGCCTCGTTGGTCCGGTCCATGACCTTGCGGTTCGACCTGATCTCGCGATTGACGTGGACCTGCGACGCCGCGCACGAGCTGCAGAGGGTCATCATGGCGCCGACCCCCTTCTCCTCGGCAGCGGCCAGGTTTCTCGCCGCCATCAGAAACGCGGCCTCAGCGGACGCGTTCGCGAGCGGGAACCCGCAGCATGCGAAGTCCGGAACGTCGACCACGTCGACACCCAGGATCTCGCAGACCTTTCGCGCCGTGGATTCGTAGTGCTTGCCCCGGATCGGCGCGGTGCATCCAAGAAAAAGTGCGTACTCCATCCAGAGGTCCCCTCTTCTCTTGCGCGGCCGGCGGCCGCGCGCAGAAGGATTGGGCCGGGTGTCCTACGAGTTGACGCCCAGCTTGTCGAGAATGATCTTCACCTCTTCGCATCGGAGCTTGAGCTCCGGGAGCCCCATCTTCACCCGCCGCTTGTTGTCGTACTCCTCGACCTCGAAGACCCGTCCGAAGTCCTTGAGGAGATCGATCTGCTTGGCGAGCGTCGGATGCGTGTAGCCGGCCTCCGTCGCCATGTTCTTGAGGGCGGTCATGATGTCCGGGATGTGAACGCCCTGCGGGCACCGCTCGCTGCAGGTGTGGCACCCGGCGCAGAGCCAGACGAAGTCGCTCTTCAGAACCTGGTCGCGCATGCCGAGGAGCACCATCCTTATAGTGCGCCTCGGATTGAAGCGGCTGTCGAAGCGTCCGACCGGACAGCTCGCGGCACACGTGCCGCAGGAGAAGCAGCGTCTGATCGCCTCTCCGCCGTAACGGTCGGCTACCTCGAGCCCGAACTTCTTGTCGAGTTCGCGCTCAGTGATCAAGCTCGGTCTCCTTAGTTTGAGGACGGCGCGCCTGTCCGAACGGAGAGGGAAGACGAACCCGAGCGGGCGCTTCCGACCCCCGGATCCACACAATGGGGGGAGGAGCCGCCGGGCCCCTTCCCCTTCTGTTCGGATCACGCGCGTGACGTGGGCGTTCGAACGGCACCCTGGGAGGATGCCGGCGCCCGCGGCGAACCCAGCATGTCCCAAATACGATACCACTGAGACCCCCGCTCACGCAAAGGGAAAGTGGCGGTCCAGGGGCCCTCCCGCCCTCTCCGCGGGGCCTCTCTGCGGCTCGAAACGAGGTGGCTGCCCCCTCCCTCGAGAGGACATTTTCTCATTGCAGTTAGTGGGGACATAGTCTGATCGCTATGACAGGGCAGCTTCGGTCCGTTGACCCGGGCTTCGCCGTGTGTTAGCTTCCATAGTTCAGGTTGTTCGCTTTCGCTGAGCACTTCGAACAGGGAGGTTTTCTGATGAAGGTCGTGCTGGACGGGTACGGTCTCACGCTCGAGCAGGTCCACGAGGTCGCGAGGAACCACGCGAAGGTCGCTATCGCACCGAAGTCGCGGGAGGAAGTGAAGCGGTGCCGGAAGGTGGTGCAGGATCTCGTCGACGAGGGGCAGCTCATCTACGGGGTGACGACGGGCATCGGCGAGCTCGCGCGCGTCCGGGTCTCGCCCGAGCACGGGGCCGAGCTTCAGAAGCGGATCGTCTACAGCCACTCCGCGGGCGTGGGCGACTTCTTCGAGGAGGACGAGGTTCGCGCGGCGATGTTGCTCCGGGCGAACGTTCTCTCGAAGGGCCGGTCGGCGGTGCGACTGTCGACGCTCGACACGCTCGTCAAGATGCTCAACAAGAACGTCATCCCGGCCATCAACGAGAAGGGTTCCGTCGGCACGAGCGGCGATCTCTCACCGCTCTCGCAGATGGCCGAGGTCGTGATGGGTGAGGGGCGCGCCTTCTACCAGGGCCGGTTCATGAGCGGCAAGAAGGCGATGGAGAAGGCCGGTATCAAGCCGGTGGCGCTCTCCTTCAAGGAGGGGCTCGGCCTCATCAACGGTTCTCAGATGTTCACCGGGTGCGGCGCCCTCAGGCTCTACGACGGGGAGCGCATCATCAAGTCGGGGATCATCTCGAGCGCGCTCGCGGCCGATGCGCTCCGGACGCCGATCGGTGGGTACGACAGGCGCGTTCATGAGGCGCGCCCGTACAACGGTCAGAACGTCGTGGCCTCGACGCTCCTCAAGCTCCTGAAGAAGAGCAAGCTCATCGCGGGCGGCTGCGGCAAGGTCCAGGACGCGTACAGCCTCCGGTGCATACCGCAGATCTACGGTCCCTCGGTCGACGCCTACCACTACGTGCGCGGACAGGTCGAGACCGAGATGAACTCGCTCTGCGACAACCCGCTCTTCTTCCCGGACGAGCGCGCGCAGCTCTCTTGCGGGAACTTCCACGGCCAGCCGGTCGGCATGGCGCTCGACTTCATGGCGCTGGCGATGAGCGAGATCGGCGGCCTTTCGGAGCGGCACACGAACCGGCTCCTGAACCCGAACCTGAACGTCGGCCTGCCGGGGTTCCTCGTCAAGGGCGAGGGACTGAACTCCGGACTCATGGTCGCGCACTACACGGCGGCTGCGCTCTGCTCGGAGAACAAGATCCTCGCGCACCCGGCCGTGGTCGACAACTTCAGCATGGCGGCGGACCAGGAAGACCACGTCTGCATGGGGCCGATCGCGGCGCGGAAGCTCAAGGAGATCAACAAGAACGTCGTCAATATCCTCGCGATCGAGATGATGTGCTCGGCGCAGGCGGTCGACCTCCTCGGGAAGGACCCCGGGAAGGGCACGGGCGCTGCGTACCGCGAGATCAGGAAGGTCGCGAAGAAGCTCGTCGATGATCGGGTGCTCTACCCGGACATCCAGGCGATCGCGGCGCACATCTGGTCGTGGAAGATCGTCGACGCGGTCGAGGACGCGATCGGTGAGATCAAGCTCACGTACCGCTTCCCCGAGGCGAAGAAGCGCCGCAGGAAGTAGCGGCTGCGCGAGAGTCGGACACAGGAGAAACGCCCGGAACCCCAAGGGGTCCCGGGCGTCTTCTTTGGTGCGAAGTTCGGCCGTCGACCGACCTCGGATCCTCGGTCCCTACGCGCCGACCTGTGCCTTGACCCAGGAGGTCTGCACCGACTTCGGCCGCGTGATAGACACGCCGAGCGCGCGGTTGATGATGAGCTGCGACAGCATGCCCATCGCACGCGACACGCCGAAGAGGACCGTGTAGTAGTCGAACTCGCGGAGTCCGAAGTGGTACAGGAGCGCGCCGGAGCCCGCGTCGACGTTCGGATACGGGTTCTTCGCCTTGCCGTGCTCTTTCAGCACTTCCGGGATGACCCTGAACAGACGATCGACGATCTGGTAGACCTCGTCCTCGGGGAAGACGCGCCCGCCGAACGCGTGGAACGCCGTGAAGCGCGGATCGGTCACACGGAGAACGGCGTGGCCGTAGCCCGGGATGACTCTGCCGCTGTTCAGCCTCTCCCACGCGAAGTCCCTGAGCTGCTCCTCCGTCGGGGCACCCTTGTACTTCTCCTTGAGATCGAGCACGAACCCCAGACACTCCTGGTTCGCGAGTCCGTGGAGAGGACCGGCCAGTCCGTTGAGCCCGGCCGAGACCGCGTAGTACGGATCCGAGAGCGCCGAACCCACGGTGTGGCACGTGTTGGCGCTTACGTTTCCGCCCTCGTGGTCGCAGTGGAGCGTCAGGTAGAGGCGCATGCAGTTCTTGAACTCGCCCGTCGGATCCGGCAGGCCGAGCATGGCGGCGAAATTCGCGCCACAGTCGAGTGCCTTGTCGGGCGCGATGCGGTCGCCCTTCTTGAAGCGGAGCCGGTAGACGCCGGCGGCGATGCCGGGGAGCACGCCGAGAATACGGATCGAATCCTCGAGAGCCGCCTCCCAGTAGTCGCCCTTCTGCATGCCTTCCCTGTAACGCTTCCTGAAGATCGATTCGCGCTCCATCGCGAGGATGGCGGTGTTGAACATGGCCATCGGGTGCGAGTCCGGAGCCATCGCCTCGAGCACGTCCCAGACGTACTGCGGAACGTCGGCGTGGGCCTGGTACTCGCCCTGGAGGTCCTTGAGCTCGGCGTCACTCGGCAGATCGCCCGTGAGGAGGAGCCAGAAGATCTCCTCCGGCAGCTTGTCCGTCAGGTCTCCGATCGGTCTGCCGCGGATGATGAGTCCCTTGTCCGGCTCGACGAGCGAGGTGTCACAGATCATGGCCTTGACGCCCCGCATGCCGCCGAACGCCTGCGCCACTGTCACCTCGGAGATGACCTTGTCGCCGTGACCCTTGACGAGGCTCTTGGCCTCCTCGCGAAGTCCCGGAATCTGCCCTGCGAGCTTCTGCTTCAGAAGTCCTGCCATTCGGGTGCTCCTTTCC
>JALGWI010000036.1 GCA_025774245.1 bacterium | reverse complement strand
AGGAGGCCACCGAGGAGCCGGCCAAGGAGGCCACCGAGGAGGCTGCCGAAGCGTCCGCCGAGGAGACCGCCGAGGCGCCCACCGAGGAAGCGGCGGCGGAGCCGACGGAAGAGGTGACCGAGGAAGCGACTGCGGAGGCGACCGAGGAGACTGCCACCGAGCCGGTCGAAGAGACCGCCGCGGAGCCGACCGAGGAGCCGACCGAGGCGCCCACCGAGGAGCCGACCGAGGAGCCGACCGACGCGACCGCGGAAGCGGTCGAGGAACCGGCCGAGCCCTCCGAGCAGGAAGAGAAGAAGGAAGGCGGGGAGACGGCCGCCTAGTCCGCACCGCGGACCGCACCGGCCGAACGCCGCCATTCCGATGCGTTCGCAGGGGGACTCGAGTCGGGTCCCCCTGTCTCGCATTCCGTCGATGCGGAAGGATGTGGCGATGGGGAAGCTCCGTTCCGGGACCGTCGGCCTGACCACCGTCGGCTGCAAGCTGAACCAGTACGAGACGGAGGGAATCGCCGAGCTCTTCGAGGAGTCGGGCTTCACGGTCGTCGACTTCGACACCGCGGCCGACGTCTACGTTGTCAACACGTGCACGGTGACGATGCGGAGCGACTACCGCTCTCGGCAGATGGTCCGCCGGGCGGCGCGCAGGAACCCGGAAGCGCTCATCGTGGCGACGGGCTGCTACGCGCAACGCGATCCCGAGGCCCTCGCCGGGCTCCCGGAGATCGACCTCGTGGTCGGCAACACAGCCAAGCCACGCATCGCCGTCCTCGCCGCACAGCGTCTGGCCGGCTCGGATGCGGACGCGCCGCCTGGGCCTGCCGTCGTGGTCGACCCATTCCCGGCGACCTCGTTCGAGTCGCTCGACATCGGACGTTTCCGGGGCTACACGAGAGCCTTCGTCAAGATCCAGGACGGCTGCGACCGGCGTTGCACCTACTGCGCCGTGCCCGACGCCCGCGGCCCCGCGAGGAGCAGGCCGTTCGACGAGATCGTCGAGCAGGCCGGGCGCCTCGCTTCGAACGGTTACCGCGAGATCGTGCTCACGGGCGTCCACATCGGCGCGTTCGGCGCCGAGGCAGACGGCCCTCGGCTTCCGGAGCTCCTCGTCGCGCTCGCCGCGATCGAGGACGTGGCGCGCATCAGGCTCGGGTCGGTCGAGCCGATGGAGCTGACGCCCGCCCTCGCGGAAACGATCCTCTCGCTCGACAAGATATGTCACCACCTTCACATCCCGCTGGAGAGCGGATCGGACCGCATCCTCGCGTCGATGGCGCGCGAGTACTCGCGCGCCCAGTACGCGGACGCCGTCAGAAGGGTGACCGACCGCGACGCGGCGGCGGGGCTCGGCGCCGACGTGATGGTCGGCTTCCCCGGCGAGACCGAGGAGGACTTCGCGGACACGGTCGCCCTCATCGAGGAGCTGCCCTTCACGTACCTTCACGTCTTCGCGTTCTCGCCGAGGAAGGGAACGGCGGCCGCCGAGATGGACGGCGCGGTGCCGTCGGCGGAGAAGAAGCGCCGAAGCCGGTTCCTCCGCGAGCTCAGCCGCGCGAGGTCGCTCGCGTTTCGGACCGGGCTCGTCGGGTCGTCGCTCGAGATCCTCGTCGAGGAGGGAAGCGACAGGGGAGGAGCGCCGCTCTCGGGGCTCGCGGGGAACTACGTCAGGGTCGAAGTGGGCGGCGAAGCGTCGCTCAAGAACATGTTCGCCCGCGTCACGGTCGAGGGCGCGGATGAAGAACGCACGTGGGGGACAGTGATCCCCGGGGCGGTCTGGTGATCGGATGAGGATCTACATCGAGACATACGGCTGCCAGATGAACGACTACGACTCGAGGATGATCGCCTCGATGCTCGCGGCCGAGGGGCACGCGATCGCGAAGGACGCGCGCGGCGCGGACGCCGTGATCGTGAACACCTGCAGCGTGCGCGAGCGCGCGGAGGCGCGGGTCATCGGGAGGCTCAAGCACCTCCGGGGGACGATGAGGGAAGGCGCGATCCTCGGGGTCATCGGGTGCGTCGCCCAGCGAATGGGCGACCAGCTTCTGCGCGCCGTGCCGAGGGTCGACTTCGTAGTCGGCACCGACAGGTACGACCGGCTCCCCGCCGCGCTCGACACTGCGGCGTCGGGGGCGCGGAACATCGACACGACCGTTCGGCACGACCAGACGTACGACGACAGGACGGCGCCGACCGAGGGCAGGATCAGCGACTTCGTGAGCGTCATGCGTGGCTGCGACAACTACTGCTCCTACTGCATCGTGCCGTACGTGAGGGGACGGGAGCGGAGCCGGCCGGTCGCGAGGATCCTCGACGAGGTCGAGACGCTCGTCGGGCTGGGAACGCGGGACGCCACGCTGATCGGCCAGAACGTGAACTCCTACCGGGACGACGACGCCGACTTCGCGACCCTCCTCGGCCGCGTGAACGGCGTCCCCGGGCTCGAGAGAATCAGGTTCGCCACGTCGCACCCGAAGGACATCTCGGAGAAGCTCATCGACGCCGTCGCCGGCCTCGACAAGGTGTGCGAGCACGTGCACCTGCCCGTCCAGTCGGGCTCGGACCGGATGCTCGGATCCATGAACCGCTCGTACACCCGTCGCGAGTACCTCAACTTGGTCGGCCGCATCCGCGACAGGGTCCCCGGCGTCGCGATCACGACCGACGTGATCGTCGGGTTCCCGGGCGAGAGCGAGGTAGACTTCGAGGCCACGAGGTCGCTCCTCGAGGAGGTGCGCTTCGACTCGGCGTTCATGTTCCGGTACTCCGTGCGCGAAGGGACGCGCGCCGCTGAGTGCGAGGACGACGTGCCGGAGGGGACGAAGATCGAGCGACTCAAGAAGATCATCGCGCTCCAGCGCCGCGTGACGGAGGAGATCAACCTCGGTCTCGTTGGAACGGTCCACGACGTGCTCGTCGAGGGCCCGAGCGAGAAGGACGCGTCGCTCCTCTTCGGCCGCACGCGCACCGCGAAGGTCGTCCTCTTCGAGGGGGCACCGGGGCTTCCGGGCGGGACCGTGCCGATCGGAATCGAGAAGGCGAGCGCCTGGACTCTGCGCGGGACAGTGACTTAGCGGCTTCCCGCCCGGGGAGAAAGACCTTGCGGCCCAGGACGGGCCGTTCTAGACTGGCCCGTGTCCGGGACGGACACCCGCTCCGGATGAACCGCCCCGGCGTCCGTACGGGCGCGTCGAGCACTTCGTCCTGACTTCCATATCGGAGGTGATAGTCGTGTGGATCGTACGAATGCTGCTCATCCTGATCCTCGTGGTCGCCATCACCTGGTTTGCCATGATCAACAGCTCGGAGCGCGCCACGGTCTCCCTCGGCACGGAGGCGCTCACGTTCTATGACGTGCCGCTCGTGCTCCTGCTCTTCGAGGCCTTCGTCATCGGAGCGCTCGTGTGGTTCGTCGTGGCGATCTTCCACGAGGTGATCCTCCGTCGAGCCATCAGGAAGCTCAGGCGCGAGAACGCCGACCTCAACAAGGAGATGGAGGGCCTGAGACGTATCTCGCTCGAGGGCATCGATGTCGAGGACATCAAGGTCAAGGAACCCGTGATCACCGACGCGCCGCAGTAGGGCGTGGGCTTCACCCGGAGAGAGACGCATGCGCTTTCCTCTCGTTCCGATACGAAGGAGACGCCGGAGGAAGGAAGAGAGTCCGTACCAGCTCGGGATCGACGCCCTGATCGCGGGCAATCGCGACGCGGCGATGAAACACCTCGCCGACGCCGTCAGGGACGACCCCCGCAACCTCGACGCGTACGTCAAGCTCGGCAACCTCCTCCGCGAGAGGGGCCACATCCGGCAGGCGATCCAGGTCCACCGGGAGCTCCTCGTGAAACGGAAGCTCCCCTCCGCCGCACGGAGCGAGATCGTCAGGAGCCTGGCGCTCGACCTGGCGCAGGCCGAGAACTGGCGCGACGTGATCGCGACCCTGAAGCAGCTTCCGCGCGGAGAGCGGAACGAACCGAAGGCCCTCGCGCTGACGAGGGACGCGTACGAGGCGCTCGGCGACTTCGAGCACGCCGTCACGACGCACAAGGACCTCCTGAAGGCGGGCGGCGCGAAGGGAGAGCCGTCACTCGGCATCTACCGCGCCCACCTGGCGCTCCTGGCCATGAAGAAGGGCGACCAGGCGCGCGCCCGGGCGGAGTTCCGCGCGGCGCTCAAGGACGACGCGAGCGCGGCGATCGCGAACCTCTACCTCGGCGACATCGCGGCCGCCGAGGAGGACAACGAGCGCGCGATCGCGTACTGGATGAAGATCGTCACCGATAAGCCCGCCTGCGCCCACTTCGTCTTCGACCGCCTGGAGAAGGCCTACTTCGAGGTGGGGGACTACGGACGGATGATGGGGATCTACGAGGACGTCGTTTCGAAGGCCCCGTCAAACGTCCACGCCCTCTCCGGCCTCGCCCGCATGCTCGAGCGGAAGGGAACGATCGACGAGGCGATCAGGGTCGCGTACGAGGCCGTGAAGCACGAGGGAAGCTCCCTGGCCGGCCACAGACAGCTCATCGAGCTGCTGGTCAGAAACGAGCGCCACAAGGAAGCCTCCAAGGTCGCCGAGGCGCTGCTCGCGGAGAGGGTCACCGATCCGTGGGCTCCGGTCTGCTCGGCCTGCGGCAAGACCCTCAAGGAACCCGGCTGGCGCTGCCCTTCGTGCCGGGCGTGGCTCCATGCGTGATGATCGGACGAGCCGCGCCGCGCGCCGGAACGCCACCCGGCTCGCGCCATTCACCGCCGCCCTCGGAGCGGCCTTCCTGATAGCACTGGCGACGGCTCCGTCCGTCGCCGACGACCCGCCCACGTCCGCTCAGGCCATCGAGAGGGCACGCGCCCTCGAGGAGGATGGGTTCGTCGAGGAAGCGGAGACCTACCTCCGCGAGCTCGTCGACACGGAGCGAAGCCTCGCTCGGGACGCGGAGGTGCTGCTCGAGCTTGCGAGGTTGACGGGCGACCCCGACGAAGCGGCCGCCCTCGCCAGCCGCGCGATCGAGCGCACGCGGGACGCCAGGATCATCGTGGCGGCGCACACGTTGAGAGGCGACGTGCTGTACGCCAGCGGCATCTACATGGCCGCGGCCGGGGAGTACGGCGCGGCCGCGAGACACGGATCGACGCCCGGGGCGAGGAAGGCGGCCCTGTGGCAGGCGGCCAGCCTTCTCGCGGCGGGGGACGCCACGACGGCGATCGAGGAGTACCGCGTGGTCGCGGAGGAAGGGGCCACGCCCGATGAGCTGACGCCCCTGGCGAAGCTCGGCATGGGCCGGGCTCTTCTCGCCGCCGGCCGTCCGGCCGAGGCGGCGGCTGAGTTCGATCACGTGGCGGAGACGTACCCCGACGACGACGTGCGGATCCGCGCTCTCGCCGGGGCGGCGGAGAGCCACCAGGCGGCCGGAGCGCCGGTCGTTGCCCTGAGGGCGCTCGAGATGCTGGCGAGCGAGTTTCCGCACACGCTCGAGGGCGTTCTGGCGCGGGAGCGCGCGAGCACGCTCTCGGCGGAGCTGGCCGCGCCCCCTGCAGAGACGGAAGAACCGTAGCGGGCGGCACCGCCCCACCGACGGCGAACGGGGAGACCGAGCGCACGACGGCCACCGGAACTCCGCCGGTGGTCCTTCTGTCTTGAGCTTCCGTGGCGGGCGGCGAAAGCGGCGGTGGAAGCGCCCGCAGCGGGTTTCGACGGATCCGAGAGGCGACATGAGCGAGCCGACACCGATGATGAGGCAGTACAGCCGGATCAAGGCGGAACATCAGGACGCCATCCTGCTCTTCCGCATGGGCGACTTCTACGAGACGTTCCAGGACGACGCGAAGCTCGCATCGCGCGTCCTCGGGATCGCCCTCACGACGAGGGACAAGGGCAGCAAGAACCCCATCCCGCTCGCCGGGATCCCCCACCACGCGCTCGACTCATATCTGTCCCGGCTCGTCTCCGCCGGGTACAAGGTCGCCATCTGCGATCAGGTGGAGGACCCGAAGAAGGCGAAAGGCCTCGTCAAGAGGGAGGTCACCGAGATCATCACGCCGGGGACCATCCTCTCGTCCTCGCTCCTCGACGAGAGGCGCTCGAACTTCCTCGTCGCGGTCGTTCCCGGCCCCGAACGGGTCGGCCTCGCCCGCATCGATCCGTCGACCGGCGAGTTCACGACGTCCGAGCTCGGCCCGGAGGATCTCAGAAGGGAGATCCTCCGGGCCGACGCCGCCGAGATCGTCGTCCCCGAGGGGCTGGCGTCGCGCGAGCCACTGGCTACGCTCCTGGCGGACGTGCGGGGCGTTCCGGTGACCCGCCTCGCGGACTGGGAGTTCGGGCTCGACGAAGCCCGGAAAACCCTCCGCGCGCACTTCGGCGTCGCGAACCTCGACGGGTTCGGCCTCGGCGACCTCCACGAGGGTGTCGCCGCGGCGGGGGCGCTCATGCGGTACCTGACCGACCTCAAGCGGCGCGACCTCGGACAGATCACGCGCCTCTCGAGGATCGTCCACTCCGACCACCTCATCCTCGACGAGACGACGCAGCGCAACCTCGAGCTTGTCGAGCCCCTTGAGCGCGGGCTCGCGAACGCGACGCTCCTGGTTGTCCTCGACCGCACCGTCACGCCGATGGGAGCGCGGCTCCTCAGGCAGTGGATCCTCTATCCGCTCGTCGACCCCGCGAGGATCGACGAGCGTCTGGACGGCGTCGCGGACCTCATCGAGCGGCGCACGGCCACCGACGGACTCCGGGATATCCTCGGCGACCTCTGCGACCTGCCGCGCGTGATCGGCCGGGTCGCGTCGGGCCACGCGTCACCCAGGGACCTCGCCGCGCTCCGGCGGTCGCTCGAGCTTCTGCCCAAGATAGTGAGAGCGCTCGCGCCGTTCGAGTCCGAGACGATCCGCGCGCTCGCCCGTGGCATCCCGGATCTCGACGACGTCGTCGCCGTCATCCGGGACGCGATCGTCGAGAGCCCGCCCGCGAACCTCAGGGACGGCGGCGTCATCCGAGACGGTTTCCACGGGGATCTCGACGGCCTCCGCGTGATCGCGCGGGACGGGAAGAGCTGGATCGGGAAGCTCCAGGCCTCCGAGCGCGAGTCGACGGGCATCCCCAACCTCAAGGTGGGCTACAACAGGGTCTTCGGATACTACCTCGAGGTGACGAAGCCGCACGTCCACCTCGTGCCCGAGCACTACGTCGGGAAGCAGACGCTCGTGAACGCCGAGCGCTACGTCACCCCCGACCTCAAGGAGCGCGAGGGCAAGATCCTCACGGCGGAGGAGGACATGCTCCGCCTGGAGCAGGAGCTCTTCGAGGTCGTGCGGACGGAGGTCTCTTCGGCGGCAGCGCGCGTGCAGGAGGCGTCGGACGCGATCGCGATCCTCGACGTCTCGGTCTCGCTCTCGACGATCGCGGTCGAGAACCGGTACGTCAGGCCGACCGTGAGCGCGTCGGACTTGATCGCGATCGAGGACGGGCGGCACCCGGTCGTCGAGCGTCTCCTCGAGGACGAGGCGTTCGTCCCGAACGACGTCGCGTTCGACGGCGAGAGCCGCCAGATCCTCCTCATCACGGGACCGAACATGGCGGGGAAGTCGACCTACCTCCGCCAGGCGGCGCTCATCGTGCTCATGGCCCAGATGGGATCGTTCGTCCCGGCGCGGAGGGCCGAGATCGGCGTTGTCGACCGCATCTTCACGAGGATCGGGGCGACCGACGCGCTCGCGCGGGGGAGAAGCACGTTCCTGGTCGAGATGGGTGAGACGGCGAACATCCTCCACAACGCCACGTCCAGGAGCCTCATCCTCCTCGACGAGATCGGGAGGGGAACCTCCACCTTCGACGGGCTCTCGATCGCGTGGGCCGTGACCGAGTACCTGCACAACCGCGACGGCGTGCGCCCGCGCACGATGTTCGCCACGCACTACCACGAGCTTACCGAACTCGAGGACGTCCTCCCGCGGCTCAAGAACATGAACATACTGGTCAGGGAGACCGGGGATTCGATAGTATTCCTGAGGAAGGTCGTGCCGGGCTCGGCCAGCCAGAGCTACGGCATCGAGGTGGCGAAGCTCGCCGGGATCCCCGACGAGGTCATCCTTCGGGCCCGAGAGGTGCTCGAGAATCTCGAGGCTTCGCAGTACACCGCCGACGAGCTCCCGCGCCTCGCCGGCGGCGAGCACGGCCCGCTCGGACCCGACGGACCGCAGCTGACGCTCTTCGAGCGCGGACCGTCCGAGGTGGAGCTCGCGATCGACGAGCTCGACCTCGAGACGATGACTCCGGTCGAGGCGTTCGGGAAGCTCGTGGAACTCAAGAAGCAGGTGAAACGTGGCGAGTAGGATCAGGATCTTAAGCGAGAGCGTCTCGAACATGATCGCCGCCGGCGAGGTCGTCGAGGGGCCGTTCTCGATCGTGAAGGAACTCGTCGAGAACGCGCTCGACGCCGGCGCCACCGAGGTCACCATCGTCCTCAAGGGCGGCGGTACCGACCTCGTGCGCGTCTCCGACAACGGGACCGGCATGAACGCCGACGACGCGCTCGCCGCGTTCGACCGGTTCGCCACGAGCAAGCTCTCGCGCGAGGACGACCTCGCGGGGATCGCCACCCTGGGGTTCAGGGGTGAGGCGCTCCCGAGCGTCGCCTCGGTCTCGCGGATGCGGCTCGTCACGTGTGAGGAGGGAGAGGTCGAGGGCACCGAGGTCACCCTGGTCGGAGGGGAGGTCCGCGACGTCCTCCCGGCCGGGAGGGCGCCCGGAACGACGGTCGAGGTGTCGGCGCTCTTCTTCAACACGCCCGCGCGGAGGAAGTTCCTGAAGAGCAACGCCGTGGAGTTCCGGCGGATCATGGACCTCCTGACGGAGTACGCCGTGCTCTACCCGAAGGTACGGTTCGACGTCGAGTCCGACGGTCGCGCGGTGCTCGGCCTCATGCCGGCCGACGACCTTAAGGAACGCGTCGCGGCCGTCATCGGGAGCGGCCTCGCCAAGGAGACGCTGCCGGTCGCGCGCCGGGAGGGCGAGATGTCGATCACGGGTCTCGTCGGCAAGCCGTCGATCGCCCGCGCCCGCGGGGCGCAGCTGGTCGTCGCCGTCAACGGGCGTCCGATCAGGAGCCGCCTCGTCTCGGCGGCGATCCGGGCAGGCTACGGCGAGCTTCTCCCGCGCGACAGGCACCCGGTCGTCTTCCTCGTGCTCGAGATCGGAGGCGGCCACGTCGACGTGAACGTCCACCCGACGAAACGCGAGGTCCGCTTCAGCGACACGCGGAAGATCTTCGGCCTCGTCGAGGGTGCCGTACGTCAGGCCCTTCTCGAGCACGACGCCGCCCCGACGCTCGCGACCCACGAGGCGGTGGGACACTCGCCTCTCGCGCGGCCGGGCGGCGCGACGGCCGGAGCTGCGGGCAGGTCGTCCGCGGGGGAGGGCGCGGCGACGGGAGCGCTCGCGCCCGGGAGCGGGCAGCTCGCGTTTCCCACGTCGCTGCGCGAGGCCGGGGCGGGGTACCCGGCGGAGCCGGGCGGAGCGGAGGCCCCGCGCGCCGGCGCCGGCACCGAGGAGATCCCCGCCGACGCCGAGGAGTCCATCCGCGACGCGAAGTTCTGGCAGCTCCACGAGCAGTACGTCTTCGTCCAGACGCGCGAGGGGGTCATCGTCATCGACCAGCACGCGGCCCACGAGCGCGTGCTCTACGAGAAGGCGAGGAAGGCGCTCTCCGGCGTCGCCGAGGCGGGCCCGAGCCAGCAGCTGCTCTTCCCGGTCGTCGTCGAGCTCTCCGTGGGCGAGGCGGCGTCGTTCGAGGAGGTCCACCCGCTCCTCGACAAGCTCGGTTTCACGATCCGGCCGCTCTCCGGCAGGACAGTGCTCATGGAGTCGGTGCCGGCGGCGTTCCCCAAGTGGCCCCACGAGCGGATCATCCAGGACATCCTCTCGGACCTCCCGTCGGGGAAACCCGGCGTGAGGGATCTCGTCGAGAGCATCTCCACGACCGTCGCGTGCCACGCCGCCATCAAGGCGGGCGATCCCCTCAAGCAGGAGGAGATGCGGGCGCTCGTCGATCAGCTCTTCGCGACCGAACTGCCCTACTCGTGCCCGCACGGGAGGCCGACGTTCATGCGCATGACGATCGCCGAGCTCGACAAGAGGTTCGGCAGGTCATGAGCGAACGGGACGGCCACGCTTCCCGCCGCAGGATCCTCACCATCGTCGGACCGACCGCCGTCGGGAAGACCACCGTTGCGATTCTGGTCGCGCAAGAACTCGGCGGCGAGATCGTCTCTGCCGACTCACGCCAGATCTACCGCGGCATGGACGTCGGCACGGCGAAACCGACGGCGGCCGAGCTCTCGACCGTGCCGCACCACCTGATCGACATCGTCGACCCGGCCGACGTCTACGACGCCGCGCGCTTCGCAGTGAACGCCGAGGCCGTGATCGGACGGCTCCTCGACGCCGGCGTCGAACCGATCGTCGTCGGCGGAACGGGATTCTACGTCTCCTCGCTCTTCGAGGGGCTCTTCGAGGGCCCCGGGCGCGACGAGCGGATCAGGAGCGAGCTCAAGGCGCGCGCCGCCGAAGAGGGGGACGAAGAACTCCACCGCGAGCTCGCCGCCGTCGACCCCGCTTCGGCGACCCGGATCCATCCGAACGACACGTCGCGCGTGGTGCGCGCGCTCGAGGTCTACCGAATGACCGGGACGCCGCTCTCGGAGTGGCACGCTGGCGGCACGAGGACCCCGCGCTACGCGGCGGTCTACTTCGGACTCACGGCGCCCCGCGACGAGCTCTACGCGCGCATCGAGCGACGGGTCGACGCGATGCTCGAGGCCGGCCTCCCGGACGAGGTGCGTTCCCTCGTCGCCTCGGGAAGACTCGCGCCCGGGATGCCGGGGGCGAGCGCCGTCGGGTACCGGGAGCTCCTGCCGGCCGTCGTGGGGGAGGGCGCCGGGGCGAAGGCCCTCGCGGAAGCGGTGATCCTCATCAAGCGCAACAGCAGGCGCTTCGCCAAGCGCCAGGCGACCTGGTTCGCGAGCGTCGAGAACGTCGTCCCCATCGACGTCGTCGCCCTCGGGGTGCGAGGGGCCGCCGACGCGATCGTGGACGGCTGGCGCGGTGCGGGAGAATGCGGCTAGAGGCTGTTCCGGTGGGCCGACGGCGGGAGATGCGAAGGCCACTCCCCGCGGGTCGGGAACAAACGCCTTGACAGGCACGCCCGAACGGTGTTATCTACTTCATGGTGTACAATCCGAACAGGTGTGAGCGGGCATAACTCAGCTGGTAGAGTATCAGCTTCCCAAGCTGAGAGTCGCGGGTTCGAATCCCGTTGCCCGCTCCAGTCTTTTGGGGGCCCGGCCGGCCACAGGCGGCCGGCTGCCCCGCCGCGCGGCCGCCCGCCCGCTTCCGCGACGGGCGCAGACGCGCCGGAGCGGACGATGCTGGTGCGACGGATCGAGCCGGGCTCGGAGGCGGCCCTCGCGGGCGTCCAGTCCGACGACGACCTCGTCGCCGTCGCAGGTCAGGCCGTCGGGGACTCCCTCGACCTGGCGTTCGTCCTCGGGTGGCTCGACGAGGAGCTGCCGCCGTGGGAGTTCGTCCGCGGCGTGGGACGCGCGTCCGTCGTCCTTCCGGCCCGCGGGCCCGAGGAGCTCGGCATCGAGTTCGCGCCCGACGCGGTCCGGACGTGCGGGAACCGCTGCACGTTCTGCTTCGTCGACCAGCTTCCCCGCGGCCTCCGCCCGAGCCTCTACGTTCGCGACGAGGACTATCGCCTCTCGTTCACGCTCGGGAACTACCTCACCCTGACGAATCTCAGCGACGCGGACTACGAGCGAATCGCCCGGCAGCGGCTCTCGCCGCTCTACGTCTCGGTGCACGTCACCGACGACGCCGTGCGGCGGCGCATGCTCGGGAACGCAGACGCACCGGCGATCCTCCCGAGCCTCGAGCGCCTGGCCGCGGACGGGATCCGCGTCCACACCCAGATCGTCGTCTGTCCCGGGGTGAACGGCGGAGCGGTGCTCGAAGACACGCTCGGCGACCTCCTCGCGCTCGGCGAGACGGTCTTCTCGATCGCGGTCGTGCCGGTCGGCCTGACGGCGCACCGGGAGGGTCTTCCCGTCGTCGAAGCGGTGACGCGGGAAAGGGCAGAGGCGCTGCTCGACTCGGTGGAACGGTGGCAGCGCCGCTTCGAGGAGGCGCGCGGCGAGCCGGTGGTCTTCGCGGCCGACGAGCTCTACCTCCGCGCGGAGAGGGAGCTGCCGCCGCACGATCGGTACGGCGAGTTCCCGCAGATCGAGAACGGCGTCGGGCTTCTCCGGAGTTTCGAGGCCGACCTCGCGACGCGAGCGGCCGACCTCGAGGACGGGATCGCCTCGCCGCTCTCGGTCGCCGTCGTGACCGGGACGGCGGCGGCGGTCTTCCTCAGCCGGGCGATCGACGCTGCGCTCGCCGACGTCAGGAACCTCGACGTCCGCGTGATCGCCGTCGAGAACGGGCTCTTCGGGCCGTCGGTCACCGTCGCCGGACTCCTGCCGGGTGGTGACCTCGCGGCCGCGATAGCTGCCGCCGCCCCCGCGGACCTCTTCCTGATCCCGGGCGAGGTCCTGAACGAGGACGGGCTCACGCTCGACGGCATGACGGTCGACGAGATCGCCGCCAAGGCGGGCAAGGGCGACGTCGTGGCGACGGACGACCTCGTGGGCGCGGTGCTCGACCGCGCCGGCGCACGGTCCTCGGCCGCGGGAGAAGGAGAGGTCGCATGACGCAGGGCGCCAGGAGAGAACTTCCCATCGTCGCGATCATCGGCCGCCCGAACGTCGGGAAGTCGAAGCTCTTCAACCGCCTGACGCGAAGCGGGGCGGCGGTCGTCGACGACCTGCCCGGCGTCACGCGCGACCGGAACTACAGGGAGACCGACTGGAACGGACGCCAGTTCGTCCTCATCGACACCGGCGGCCTCCTGCCGAACGAGCTCGAGGGCATGGCGGGGATGGTCCGGGCGCAGGCCGAGAGCGCGATCGAGGAGGCCGACGCCATCGTGTTCGTCGTCGACCGCTCGACGGGACCGGCCTCGGTCGACGCGGACATCGCGTCGCTCCTGAGGCGCTCGACGAAACCGATCCTCCTCGCGGTCAACAAGGTCGACGCCGAGGACGGCGAGCTCGACGTGCACGAGTTCCACAGCCTGGGTCTCGGCGAGCCCATTCCCGTCTCGGCGCTCCACGGGCGCCGCACCGGGGACCTCCTCGACCGCATCGTCGAGGCGATCCCGGAGGTCGCCGTCGAGGACGAGGTGCCCGGCGTGCGCGTGGCGATCGTCGGCCGCCCGAACGTCGGGAAGTCGTCGCTCGTCAACAGCATCGTCGGGCAGGACGTCGTCATCGTCGACTCGCGTCCGGGGACCACGCGCGACTCGATCGACACCGCCGTCACCTTCGAGGGGGAGCGCTACGTCCTCATCGACACGGCGGGCCTGAGACGCAAGTCGAAGATCGTTCGGGGCGTCGAGTACTACAGCGCGATGCGCGCCTTCAGGAGCATCGAGCGGTGCGACGTCGCGGTTCTGGTCGTCGACGCCGCCGAGCGCATAGCCGCGCAGGACGCGCGGATCGCCGGGTTCGTCGACGACGCCGGCAAGGGCCTCGTGATCGCCTTCAACAAGTGGGACCTGATCGAGAAGGACGAGCGGACCGCCGGGGAGTTCGTCCGGCACGCCGAGGAGGCCCTCCCGTTCGCGAGGTACGCCCCGGTCGTGCACGTCTCGGCCCTCTCGGGCCAGCGTGTCAGGAAGGTGCTCTCGATCGCCCGCGACGTGTATGAGCAGGCGTCGACGAGAAAGCGGACGAGCGAAGTCAACCGCGTGATCCAGAAGGCCGTGGAGCGCCGCCCGCCCCACGGCGGACAACGCTCCAACATCCTCTACGCGACCCAGATTGGCGTGCGTCCGCCGACGTTCATCGTCTTCACGGGCGACACGCGGGCGGTCGACCACAACTACCGGCGCTACCTTGCAAACCAGCTCCGGAGGGAGTATGGTCTCGTCGGCACGCCCATCAGGATCATCGCGCGGAAACGGCGCTAGCGCGGGCCCGGAGGAACGGTGCAGACGATCCTCGCTCTCGTCCTTTCGTATCTCGTCGGGTCGATCCCGACGGGCGCCATCGTGGGGAGGCTCAGGGGCGTCGACCTCCGGAAGGAGGGGAGCGGCAACCTCGGTTTCACCAACGCCCTCAGGGTCCTGGGACCACGCGCCGGGATCCCGGTCCTCATCGTCGACGTCGGCAAGGGGATCGTCGCCGTCCTCGTGTTCGCGGCCATCCCGGGCGCCGACTCGATCCTCGGAACCGAGGGGATCGGCCTCGCGTGCGGCCTCGCCGCCGTGGCCGGCCACATCTGGCCCGTATTCGCGGGGTTCCGCGGCGGGAAGGGCGTCGCGACGGCGTGCGGCGTCTTCCTGGCCATGGCTCCGGCAGCGACCGCGGTCGTCGTCGCCGTCTGGCTCGTCATCGTGTTCGCCAGCCGGTACGTGTCGCTCGGATCGATCACGGCGGCGGCCGTTCTTCCGATCGCGATCGCGGTTCAGGGCCGCCTGACCGGCGAGCGGCAACCGCTTCTTCTCACGGCCGCGATCGTCGTCGCCGCGGCCGTGATCCTGAGGCACCGCGGCAACATCAAGCGTCTCATCGAGGGAACGGAGAGCCGCTTCGGCAGAAGCGCGGAGTAGGAGGCTCACATGTCCCGAATCGCCGTCTTGGGAGCGGGCAGCTGGGGAACGACGCTCGGACTCGTTCTCAACGACAACGCGCACGACGTCGCGATGTGGGAGTTCGACGACGCCCAGGTCGAGGCGGTGGCGCGCGACCGCGAGAACACGAAGTTCCTTCCGGGCGTGCCGATTCCGCCGTCCGTCGGCATCACCGGCGACCTCGCGGAGGCGCTGGCCGGCGCGGAGGCGGCCGTCTTCGCCGTCCCGTCGCACGCCGTCCGGGACGTCGCGAGGAAGGCCCGCGCGATGATCGCCGGCGACACCATCGTCGTGAACGTCGCCAAGGGGATCGAGAACGAGTCGCTCGCCAGGATGTCCGAAGTGCTCGCCGAGGAGCTCGGGCGCGAGGGGCCAGCCGGCATCTCGTCGCTCGTCGGGCCGAGCCACGCGGAAGAGGTGAGCCGGCGGCTCCCGACAACCGTGGTCGCCGCCGCGCTCGACGAAGCGACGGCGGTCTCGGTCCGCGACCTCTTCATGACCGAGTACCTCCGCATCTACACGAACACCGATCTCGTCGGGGTCGAGCTCGCGGTCTCCCTCAAGAACGTGATCGCGATCGCGGCGGGCATCTGCGACGGCATGGGGTACGGCGACAACACCAAGGGCGCCCTTCTCACACGCGGGCTCGCGGAGATCACGCGGCTCGGCGTGGCCATGGGCGGCGCCCCGGGGACTTTCGCGGGTCTCTCGGGCATGGGCGATCTCATCACGACTTGCATCTCGAAGCACAGCAGGAACCGCCACGTCGGGGAGGCGATCGCCTCGGGGAAGACGCTCAAGCAGGTCCTCGACGAGATGGTGATGGTAGCCGAAGGCGTGCGCACGACGCGGAGCGCCGTCGAGCTGGCGCGGCGCCACTCGGTCGAGATGCCGATCACCGAACAGATGTACGCCGTCCTCTTCGAAGACAAGGATCCGAAGGCGGCGATCAGGGAGCTCATGATCCGGGAACCGAAGCCGGAAACGGCCGGAAGGAGACAGTGATCGCCGGCAGCGGCCCGAGCGGGGCGGGGGTCTCCGGCGGGGTGCGCACGAACGGAAAGGGCGGCGGGTCGCCCTTCCCGCGGGCGCGCTCCGAGTCGGGGATTCCGCTTGTCTGAGGGTGGGTCCTGTGCTAGATTGAGCGCGTCGGGGCGTAGCGCAGCCCGGTTAGCGCACTAGCATGGGGGGCTAGGGGTCGCTGGTTCGAATCCAGTCGCCCCGACCACTACAGGATCAACACCGCTCGGCCAGAGACGGCGTCGCAACGGGATGTTTGCCTACACACTCTACAAGTTCGCGGCGTTTCTGGCCCAGAGGTTGTCACTGCCCACCGCTCGGAGGGTTGCCGCCGCGGTGGGCAGATTGATGTGTCTGCTCCAGAGGAGGAACAGGCGTCACCTCTTCGTGAACCTGCGGACGGCCTTCGGCGACCGGATGTCGGAGCGGGAACTCCGGCTCCTCAGGAGGAAGATCTTCGCGAACTTCGCCGCGGTCGTGGCGGAGTTCCTGTGGCTCCCCAGGATCACCCGCGAGAACCTGGGAGAGATCCTCACGCAGGAGAGCATCGACGGGTTCCCCCGGCTGGCCGCCGCGCGCGAGGGCGGGAAGCCCGTCATATCGCTCTCGGCTCACCTCGGGAACTGGGAGCTCGGGGCGGCGTCGGCGGCGCTCCTCGGCGTCCCGTTCACGACGCTCGTCGACTTCCACCCGAGCCCTCTCGTCACGGCGTTCTTCAACGCCCGGCGCGTGGGAAAGGGTGTCGAGATCGTGCCGGTCACGTCGTTCCACCGCTGCTTCCGGGCGCTCAAGAAGGGACGCGTGACGGGGATCGCCGGCGATCGGCCCACGACCGGTCAGGGCATCGTACTGCCGTACTTCGGGAAGGACGCGCTCGTGCCGATCGGCCACGCCGTCCTCGCGCGGCGCCTGGGCGCAATCCTCGTCCCGACCTTCGTCGTCAAGAGGGAGGACGGGCGCTACGATCTCGTCCTCGACGACCCGATCGAGCCCAGGGTGACCGACGACGAGGAGGCCGACGTCCGGGAGTGCGTCGAGCGCTGTCTGAGGGTGTTCGAGAAGCACATCAGGGCGCACCCGGAGCAATGGTACGTCTTCAGGCCGGTCTGGAAGCGGCCGCGTGACTGCGGAAAGGACGCGAGGGGCGCACGCAAGCGCGCGAACTCGTGAGGCCGGCTCTCGCCGCTCGACGCGGACGGGGAGAGCTGAAAGCGAAGGCGGGACGATGAGGACCCTCGTGGTGGTGCCGTCGAAGAACCTCGAGGACGCCGTCGGAGACGTCGTCCGGCAGGTCCTCGGTCTCGACCTCGGCCTCGACGTCCTCGTCATCGACGACGGTTCGACCGACGACACCTCGCGCGTCGCGCGCGAGGCAGGAGCCGAGGTCATCGAGCACCCCGAGAACCTCGGGAAGGGCGCCGCCCTGAAGACCGGATTCGAGTACGCGCTCGAGCGTGGCTACGAGGCCGTGGTCACGCTCGACGGAGACGGGCAGCACGACCCGGCCGCGATCCCCCAGTTCCTCGAGGCGCTCGAGAAGACCGGCGCCGACATCGTGATCGGCACGAGGATGCACGCGGTAGGCGAGATGCCGAAGCTCCGGATCTGGACGAACCGGACGACGTCCAGGGTCGTCTCGCTCCTGTCGAGACAGACCGTGCCCGACAGCCAGAGCGGCTACCGGATCATCCGGGTCAGCGCGCTCGCCGACCTGACCGGGTCGCTCGTCACGACGAGATACGACACGGAGTCCGAGCTTCTGGTCCGCGCCGGACGGCGCGGCTACAAGATCGCGTCGACCGACATCGAGTCGATCTACACCACGGGCGCGGTGAGCCACATCCACCCCATCGCCGACACGCTTCGATTCCTGAGGCTCGTCGGCCGGAGTCTGTTCTGGCGTTGAGGGAGCGGCGCTGAGGGAACGAGCGCCGCTTGGGAGGGACCGCTGTTGGAGAGACCGACGATCCTCGTGAGCAACGACGACGGCGTGGACGCCCCGGGCATCGAGGCGCTCCGCCGCGCTCTCGCGTCCCTCGGACGCGTGATCGTGGTCGCCCCGAACCGTCAGAGGAGCGCCGCGAGCCACTCGCTCACCCTCGACGTTCCGCTCCGGGCGACGACGATCGCCGAAGACATCGTGAGCGTAGACGGCACGCCTACCGACTGCGTGCTCCTGGCGCTCAAGAGCCTCCTGCCGGAGCCGCCGGACCTCCTCGTGTCGGGCGTCAACCGCGGGCCGAACCTGGGCGACGACGTCACGTACTCGGGGACGGTCGCCGCGGCGATGGAGGGGACGCTCTTCGGGATCCCCTCGATCGCTGTCTCGCTCGACCGGTCGACGTCGGGGACCTACGAGTACGAGCACGCCGCCGCCGTGGCTCGCGAGATCGCGCGCGTCGTGCTCGAGCGCGGGCTTCCCGGGGGGACGCTTCTGAACGTCAACGTTCCGAATGTGCCGCCCGCCGAGGTCAAGGGAACCAAGATCACGAGGCAGGGCAAGCAGAGCTACGAGGAGTCGGTCATCGAGAAGACCGATCCCCGCGGCAGGACGTACTACTGGATCGGCGGCTACACGTCGACCTGGCCCGACCAGGAGGGCTCCGACCTCGAGGCCGTGGCGGATGGCTTCGTGTCGGTGATGCCGGTCAACCTGGACCTCACGGACTACCGGGTGATGGACACGCTCAAGGACTGGCCGCTCGAAGACATCGCGGCGGGAGCCGAGGAGGACCGATCGTGACCGACTGGGAACCTCAGAGGATCGCCATGGTCGAGACGCAGCTCGTTCCCCGGGGGATCACCGACGAGAGGGTTCTCGACGCGATGCGCGAGGTTCCGCGGCACGCCTTCGTCGGCCCCGGCATGGAGTCGTCGGCGTACGGCGACCACGCGCTCCCGATCGGGGAGGCGCAGACGATCTCGCAGCCGTTCATGGTGGCCCTCATGACCCAGGAGCTGGCGCTCACGGGGCGCGAGAAGGTGCTCGAGATCGGAACGGGCTCGGGCTACCAGACGGCTCTCCTCGCCAGGCTCGCCGAGCAGGTCTTCAGCGTCGAGCGCGTCGAGTCTCTGGGGCGCCGCGCGCAGAAGACGCTCGAGGAGCTGGGGTACACGAACGTCCTCATCAAGATCGGGGACGGCTCGATCGGCTGGAAGGAGTTCTCGCCGTTCGACCGGATCATCGTCACGGCCGGCTCGCCGAACCTGCCTGCGAGCCTCCTCGATCAGCTCGACGACCCGGGTGCCATGGTCATCCCGGTGGGGAACCAGGGGTTCCAGGAGCTCAAGGTCGTCCACAGGGAGAGCGGAAGCGACACCCTGAGAAACGCGGGGGGATGCGTCTTCGTCCCGCTTCTCGGGAAGGAAGGCTGGGACTCAGCGGGCTAGCACCGCCGGTGGAGGGGAAGCATGATCGAAGGTCTACTCAAAGCCCTGTCCGGACTCCCGAGGGAGTGGATCGCGTTCGTGGTCTCGATGCTCCCGATCGCGGAGCTTCGGGGAGGAATCCCGATCGCGGTGAACCTCGGTATGAGCTGGCGGGAGGCCTACCTCGTCTGCGTGCTCGGGAACTTCGTGCCGGTGATCCCGATCGTGCTCGTCTTCGGCCCGCTGGAGAAGCTGCTCAGGCGCTGGCCTCCCTTCGATCGCTTCCTGACGCGCCTCTTCGCGCGCACCAAGCGGAGAAGCGAGATCGTCGAGCGCTACGAGGCCCTCGGCCTCGTGGCCTTCGTCGCCATCCCGCTCCCGGTGACCGGGGCGTGGACGGGGGCGCTCGCGGCCTATCTCTTCGGCATACGGCCCAGATACGCCCTCCCGGCCATCGGCCTGGGGATCCTCATCGCGGGGATCGTCGTGACTCTGGCCACGCAGGGGGTGTTGCATCTGTGGCGCCTCTAGTGTAGGATGGTCGGTCAAGTCGGGGCGTAGCGCAGTCCGGTTAGCGCGCACGGTTCGGGTCCGTGAGGTCGGAGGTTCAAATCCTCTCGCCCCGACCATTCCTATAGAGGAGCAGGATGGGAACCCGTCCTGTCAGAATCACCGTGGTCGGAGCAGGCTGCTGTGATCGCGACACCGCCTCGATCGCCGAGCGAGTAGGAGACGGCATCGCTCGCCGGGGCGGCGTTCTTATTTGCGGGGGCCTGGGCGGCGCCATGGAGGCCGCAGCGCGCGGCGCCAGGGAGGCCGGCGGTCTGACCGTGGGCATCCTCCCCGGAACGCGCGCCGACGACGCGAATCCCTACATCGAAGTCCCTATACCGACAGGGATGGGGGAGGCGCGGAACGTGATCAACGTCCGCGCGGCCGACGCGGTGATCGCCGTCGCCGGCAGCCACGGGACGCTCTCCGAGATCGCCCTCGCAATCAAGATGGGGATCCCGGTGGTCGCGGTCTCGGCGTGGACCGATCTCACCAACGTCGTCCACGCAGGCTCGCCCGACGAGGCGGTCGCGACGGCCTTCGAACTCGCCCGGAGCGGGTAGCGATGGAGGACGAGAGGCTTCACGCGACGGTGAGGGGAAGCGTCCAGGGCGTCGGCTTCCGGTACTTCGTCCTGACGGCGGCGCGCAGCCTCGGACTGGCCGGCTCCGTCGCCAACCGACACGATCGCAACGTCGAGGTGATCGCCGAGGGGCCGCGGGTCAATCTCCTCGAGTTGCTGAGACTCCTCCATGAAGGACCGCGATCGAGCGTCGTCAAAGGGGTCGATGCGGAGTGGAACGAAGCCACCGGGGAGTTCGACGGCTTCGACGTAACGTTCTAGCCCGCTCGGGAAGGTGACCGTGCCGGCTCTCTCTCGCAAGGCAACAATCGTCGCCGTGATCGTCGCGATCGCGGCGATCTCAACGTTCTCAGGGAGCGGGTGCACGCCGCTCCCGCCGAGTTCCAGGAGCTGCGAGACCGGTTCCTCGGACTCGTCGGGGTCGACGGGCTCGTCCGGGTCGTCGGTGACGTCCGCGTCCGTTCGATCGTCGAGCGCGAAGGGCGTCTACCACACGGTCCAGAAGGGCGAGACCGTCTGGCGGATCTCGAAGACCTACGGCGTGTCGATCGCCGAGATCGTGGAGGCGAACGACCTCGACGACTACACGATCGGGATCGGGCAGAGGCTCCTCATCCCGGGCGCCGCGAGCGTCAAGCGCATCGACCCGGCACCCAGCAGGGAGACGGCCGACAAGGAGCTCGCGGCGAACCCGAACGCGAAGCTCTCCTGGCCGCTCGCCGGGCGGAGGAGGAGCTCCGTCACGAGCGGGTTCGGCAACAGGAAGGACCCGGTCCACGGAAGGACCTCGTTCCACAAGGGGATCGACATCGACGCGGCGCGCGAGGAGCGCGTGCTCGCCGCGGCCGGCGGCGAGGTCGTCTTCGCCGGGAAGATGAGCGGGTTCGGCACGGTCGTCATGCTCGACCACGGGGGAAGGCTGATCACGGTCTACGCGCACCTCTCGCGGGCGATCGTCAAGCTCGAGGACATGGTCGAGCGCGGCAAACCGGTCGGCTACGTGGGAACGAGCGGGAAGTCCACCGGATCGCACCTCCACTTCGAGGTGCGCTACAAGGGCGTCTCGGTCGATCCGCTGAAGTACCTGCCGTAGCCGCGCCCCGGCGCGCGACGGCGAGTCGGACAATCGAACGGAATCACACCGGCCTCGGCCGGAGCGACGAAGCAGGGAAGGGGCAAGCGATGGATCTCAAGGAACTCATCCGCGACGTTCCCGGGTTCCCGAAGGAAGGGATCATTTTCAAGGACATCACGACCCTGACGAAGGACGCCGCCGGCTTCCGGGAGAGCGTCGACAGGATCGTCGAGCGCTACGCGGACGCTGCGGTCGACCTCGTCGTCGGCATCGAGGCGCGCGGGTTCATCTTCGGAGGAGCGATCGCGTATCAGCTCGGCGTCGGGTTCGTTCCCGCGAGGAAGCCGGGGAAGCTCCCCGCCGAGACGGTGCGCGCGGAGTACGAGCTCGAGTACGGAACCGACGCGATCGAGATGCACAAGGACGCGATCACCCCGGGTCAGAGGGTCCTCATCGTCGACGACCTCCTCGCGACCGGCGGCACCGCGTGCGCCGCGGCCGTACTCGTGGAGAAGCTCGGCGGCCAGGTCGTCGCGTTCGCGTTCCTCGTGGACCTTCCGTTCCTCGGCGGTGGGGGCAAACTGCCTGGATACGAGGTCTTCAGTCTGGTAGCATACGAAGGGGAGTAGACACTTGGGGCCCGGGTCGGGACGATCGGGCCGCCGCGCTCCACCACATCCGAACAACGCCCCCGTAGCTCAGGTGGATAGAGCACCGGTTTCCTAAACCGGGTGCCGCAGGTTCAAGTCCTGCCGGGGGTACCAGCGCACAGCGCGTCCGGTCTGTCAAGACCGGGCGCGCTTCCGTCTGCCTGCCGTGTTCGTTCAGGGACGCGTCTTCCTGTGAGAGTTCGAGTCCGCCGAGGGGGACAGGACTCGGGAGGACCTGCTGACGGTTTCGCGAGCGTACATTCAGCATATACGTGCTGCCATATTACCTATTGCCGAGTATCAGACATGTTGCTACACTCACGTTGACTCCTGACTGACCATCGTCCAATAGACAATTGGCGAGCGGTGCAGCGCATCGATGCGAAGGCGCGCTGTATCGGGTCGTCCGCGCAGCTGATTCGCGATGGTTAGCTGGCGCGAAGAGCGCGTGGAGCCTAGCCACGGCGTAGCGGCATGGACATAGCTGCTGGTATGGAAGAGTAGGCACCCCATATGAGTACTGATCCCGTAGGGCGCGGAGTGGTTGGTTGTGGCGCGGGAGACTTCGGCCCCTGCAAACGGCTGACGCATTGCTGTCAGCTACGCGCTCCGACGAGGTGAGCTATCGGATTCCTGTCCTGTCGTGAAAGGGGGGCGGACATCATGAAGCATCTGCTGACAATCTGGGGACTCGTTTGCCTAGTCGCTCTGGTCCTGGGGACCGGGGTCGCGAGTGGCCAGTCAACCGACTTCATCGTCGGATGGGGCTCTCAGGTCGTTGTGGAACCCTCGGCGCTCGAGGATCTCGTGGCGGTCGCGGGGGGCTATGCTCACAGCCTGGGCGTCAAGTCCGATGGGACGATCGTGGCCTGGGGGTGGAATGGAGACGGCCAGTGCGATGTCCCTGCGCCGAACGC
>JALGWI010000127.1 GCA_025774245.1 bacterium | reverse complement strand
GCCACCTGTTGTAGAACTGGCGTCCCTCACCACCTCAGTTGGAACCACATTGAGGAGCGGCTCCTAGATGTGGAGGCGATCCGTAAGCAGGCCGCTGCAGCTTGGCTCCTGAGTGCTGGCACCGCCGCACGCAGGGGGATGTTGAGCTTCCTCTCACTCCGAGCATGACTGGGACGCTAACACCCGATCACCATGAGGCGAGTGAGCTGCGCGATTGGCCAGAGAGACTGCTGGCGCGTCTCTCTTGACGTGCCGATTCGTCTGGGGTATGCTCACTGTACCAGCGGGTACTGGGCCCGTGCTTGTCGGTGATCAGCGGACTGCGTTCACCGAACTCGACTGGTGCTGCGCGCGGGCAGGGCAGGGAGTCCTTGCCATGGGATCCAACTGCCGGAAGGAGGGCACATGAGAAGCGTTGCTCTTTTCCTAGCCGTTCTCCTGATCGGGGTGCCTGCGCTTGCTCTGGCACTGACAGTGGGTGGTGTCGAGCCCGCGTCTCCAGGAGGGGAGGCACTACCCACGGATCCGCCGAGAGAGGAGTACATCGAGGGTTGGAACGACGACCAACCTTACGACCCGTGGGGGACATATTCGGCCGAGTGTTTCGGGTTTGCCTACGTTCCCAGTACGAGCTATGGCCTGGAGAGGATCGAGTTTTACGCTGGCGGAGTTGGCGGTTCCGTGACCGTCTCGCTGCTCGAAGACGACGGCAGCGGCGCGCCGACCGGGCCCGTTCTCGCGACCGTGTCGTATACGGAGTCGGCAACACACGGCTGGCAGGGGGAGAACTTCGTTCCGGCCGTCTACGTCACGGAGGGAACGCTCTACTACATCAAGTACCAGGTTGTTGTGGGCGCCGACATGGCGACGGCTGCGTCCGGAGTCATCATTCCTCATCGCTGGTCCTTTGACTGCGTGACCTGGGATGGACCCGGCTCCTACTTCCGCTGGATGGCGAGGTTCTATGGCAGCCCGCAGTCCTCGATCGAGACGATCACCTGGAGCACGATCAAGAGCTTCTATCGGTAGATTGAACGGTTCGCAGTAGGATCTTGATTGGCCGGTGTGACGGCGTGGGTCGCTCAGTACGACCTGCGCCGTCTCTTCTCAGATCTGGCGTCCCCAACGGGATTGCTCGCGCTCCGTCGCTCTCGCACCGGCCGCTCGCGCTGCCTGAGGATGGCGGCTGCGCCGCCGCTCTTGTGATTGCGCGCCCAGTGGGCGCGCGGGGCGGCCGAACCCGATGGGTGCGAAGTATCCATTCGGCACGAACGCGCGAAGACCCGCCCGGATGGGCGGGTCTTCTTGCGTTGGCGTCCCTAATGCTAAGAAGTTGGAACCGCCTGATTCAGTGGCTTTGGCAAGTGGGGCGGCTCGGGGATGGGGATGGGTAGGAAAGCCGGCGTTCCCTGTCGGACGCTACTCGTGCGTACGGCCTTCCCCGCCCTCTGAGCGTGGGAGCGACAGCCGCGTAGGAGCGTGAGCAGACGGGGCTGACGATCTGCTCCGGCGTGCAGAGCTTCCTGCCCACAGAACACCCCCTGCTTGATCCGATCCGAGTCTGACTCTCGACCTGGACCGGTTCCAGGGGGTCAGGCCACCTTGGAGACGGCGGATTCTTGGTACCAGTCCTCGACGCGCCCGACGGGCGGTTATCTGATGACCACTACCCGCCCCGTGGCCACCGAGCTGCCCGCTTTGAGCTGGATGACATAGACTCCACTCGCTAGCGGTCTTCCGGTTGCATCGCGACCATCGAAGTGGACCGTGTGCCGGCCCGTCGCGACACCCGTCAATCTCCTCTCCAGGACTCTGCGCCCCGTGACGGCGAAGATCCTGAGCATCACCTCCGAAGCCTCTGATACACCGTAGAGAATCTCGGTCCCGTTACTCATGAGTGGATTCGGGGTGATGGAGTACAGCGTGAGTATCTGGGGAATCACCAGCACGTCGTCACCGGCGCCCGTACCGGCGCAGTCGGGATCGCCCTCGTCATAGACGAGATCCCCGTCGTTGTCGAGGCCCTCGCCGTCGCCGTCCCAGTCCTCACCTCCTGGCGTCGTGGAGGAGCAGGGATAGTTGACGTTGACATCCGGACGGCCGTAGTAGACCGGCAGCGTGTTTTCGGGGAGGATTGAGGAGGGGCTGTCGCTGTTGCAATTCAGGCAGATCGTGATGTCACTCTGGCGGTGGTGCTCGCGCAGGCCTGCCCCCCACTCGAAGCTT
>JALGWI010000126.1 GCA_025774245.1 bacterium | reverse complement strand
CGGCACCGCGTTCGTCCTCGAGGCGGCCATCGCCTACATACCCGATCCCGAGCCCGCGAGCCCTCTCATCACCTCCGTGACAGGCTCTCGCGGAGCAGGCAAGTCCATCCCGCCCGATGACACGGATATCGACGTCCAGGTGACGGATGCGGATCTGCCCGGCACCACGCGGGTGTACTTGGCGAACGACACCAACTTCGCCACTGCCACGCTTGAGGAGCAGGCCTTCGATGGTCTCACTGGCACCGCGCTAAACTGGCTCGCTGTCACCCTGGGCGTCTTCGAGGAGGGGCCGCTCTACCTCTTCGTGGTGGCCGATGCAGACGTCACTCCGAATCCTAGCGCCGCCTTCCCGGTCATCATCTCCGCGGGGGAGGTGCTTATCGCGGGGCGGCTGGCTATCCTCTCAGGGAGTGAGAGCGGTCCGACTGTCGTCATCGACGATCTCGAGTTCGTTCCGCACGGCGCGTGGATTCGGATGAACGGCAACACCACCCGGGGGTCCTTCAACCCGCAGGTGGTGAACGCGATTTGCAGTGTCGATGACACGAGGTCCATGGGCGTCTGCAATGCCTCGGATGGCACAGTTGCGAAGAGGCAGCAGGCAGTCGATGTCAACACGCTCATCCTTCTGGACCCGAGCACGACAGGGGCCACCGAGCAAGTTCTAGGCACCCCGTCGCTCACTGACAATGGCCTAGAAGTAAACTTCGTTACCAGCAAGCAGGACATCGAGCTCCTGATCTTCTTCTTCGGAGGGAACACCTTCCAGTCGAAGATCGTTGAAGCCACTGCATCCGATGGCGTCATCACGGGAGTACCCTTTCAGCCTGAGTTCGGGATTTTCTTCTCGTGCAATCTCACCCAAGGCGTCGCAGGCGACACGACCTTCTCCCGTTGCAGCCTGGGCGTCGCCAATGCCGTGGCCGCTGCCCAGCAAGTCGCCATGTGTGCGGACAGCGACGGATTCACCCGCAACACAACGATCTCCCAAGGGATCATCGTCAAGCAGCTCTCGCAGACGACGACCGACTACGCTCTCGCTCTAACAGCCTTCACCGCCGACGGCATGACCTGGAGCGGTGGCGGTGGCGAGGGCGATGCCTTTTACGCGCACCTGATGTATCTCGACGGCGCGGGCTCATACGTCCAACTCTGGGCAAAAGAGTCTACCGGCGTTGATGCACTCGAGGAGCTCCTGCCCGATTCTGGGCTGGACGATCTGAGGTTCATCTTCCAGTTCAACGCCAGCCGAACTGACACGGACAACGCCCCGACCATCGGCTATCGATGGGATACGGGTGCCGCGGGGAACATCACCCAGCACTCTGAGCTGAACGTGCACAACCCGGCTGGCGGCACTGGTACTGCAGAGCAGAAACTCACCCTGGGCACATGGGCTGAGGGTACCGACTCCTCCAGTGTAGTCACGCTCGAAGGGGAGATCACAGCCTTCGAGCGCCAGTCGACGGTCCGCTGGAACATCAACCCTCCCGATGCCATCGAGTTTGGCTTGTGGGGGTGGGAGACGCTAGGGGACGACAAGTTCATAACGAGCATCACCGACGACTCAGGCCTCGACTTCGCCGGCGCAGTCGGTGAACCCCAGCTGGACCCTGGCCCCGTCTCGGTCACCGACGACACCCCCCAGACCTTCGTCGGCTTCGTGCCTGCCGACGCCGCGCTCATGTTCGGGTCGCCGCAGGACGTTGGCCCCCAAGACGCCCAAACCTTCGCCGGCACCATCCCAATCCACAGACTCGAACGCGGCGAGGTCGAGCTCACCGAGGACGCATTCCCAACCTTCGTCGGGTTCGTTGGGCCCCCACAAGTCCCCGTCCCCGGGCCAGTGGAAATTGCGCCTTCGAAGCCACCGTTCGTCGGGTTCGTGCCGCTGCATGCGCTCTCCTTCTCGGTCCATGAGATCCTCCAAGGCCCTCCGTCGTTCGTCGGGTTCGTCTCGCAGCCGGCCCTCGGGCTGAGCATCTTTCAGGGGGCGCCCAGCTTCGTCGGCACGGTCGGAGAGCCGGTTGTCGCGGCCGGAGCGCTCTCCATCACGCAACTCCCGCCGAGCTTCGTCGGATTCGTGCCGGAACACTCCCTGTCGGCCGGCCCAGCGCCTACGATCACCGAGCTGCCCCTCACCTTTGTTGGCACCGTCCCGGCACATAGTGTCAGTAGTCTCGTTGGGCAGTTAGGTTCTTCCTTCGTCGGGACGGTGTCGGCACCTATT
>JALGWI010000125.1 GCA_025774245.1 bacterium | reverse complement strand
CACGTCTGCGGCTGCCCCGGCGAACGTCACAGCGACTGCGCAGGTAGCCAGGGCAGCGACCCTCCTGGCACTCATACGGAATCCTCCTCTCAAGGTAGCGGCCTGCCTAACGAATCGCGAATCAGCTGCGAGCGTTAAGGCTGGCGCGACAGGTGCGTAAGCAGCTGGCGTGACAGCCAAGCTCGTCAGCTGCATTCGCTAGTTAGATGGCTGCGAAGCCTGGTCGCAGGCTCCCCCGAGGACCTCTGCCACGCGCTCGGCACTCCCGGGGCCGGTCGTGAAGGAGTAGGCTCGCGGGTCACGGCTGAACGGTCCTGGCGATGCGGAACCCAGCGCCCTCGCCGTGGCTTTCGGGCCCGGAGTCGTGATCCCGTTCCGCGCAGCGAAGGTCGTAGCGGGAGCGGGACCACGCGCCGCCACGGAGCAGACGCTCGGAGCCGCTCACCGGACCTACGGGGTCCGTCACCGCATCCGTTCCCAAATCGCACACGAACCAGTCGTTGCACCACTCCGTCACGTTCCCTGCCATGTCTGATAGACCCAAAGCCCCTGGGGCATCCGGGTAGCTCCCCACGGGTGACGTCCAGCCCACGCAGGGATTGGCCGCGCGCGAGTAGTTCGCCCGGTCGCAATCCGGGGCCTCATCCCCCCACGGATAGAGCCGCTCGTCATCGAACTGCGCCGCGTACTCCCATTCCGCGTCGGTCGCCAGCCGGTAGCCCTCTGCTCCGTAGGGATCACCTCCGTTGCACGACCAGTCCCCGCCATGCTCGTAGGCCCGAGGGAGGTCGGCCATGGCGCTCAGCCAGTCGCAGTAGCGGGCAGCCCCGCACCACGTCGCCCCCTTGACGGGATGGTCCGGATTGAGCCCGTGCCCGCTATCATGGATGGAGAAGACTCCCTCTGAGAACTGGATTTCACTGTAATAGCTGAACATGTCCAGGAGCACTGCCGTGCTCCCGTCTTGACTGTCGAGCACCGACTCCGTGGTGGCCGTCACGTATCCCTGGTCATATGCCCACTGGACTGCATCCAGGTACTCTTGGTTCGTCACCTCGTGCTGAGCGAGATAGAAGTCCCTGGTGAGGGTCACCTCATGCTCGTCCTGCCCGCACCCGTACGTCGCGCCATCACCCATGACGAACACGCCCGCAGGGATGAGGGCGAAGCCGTCATCGTAGAAGGTCAGGCTATCGACTCTGGACGACCTGAACTCGGTGACCGTCTCTCCCTCATACACCCTCATGCACCATTCGCCCTGACTCACTGATGCGCTAAGGAGAAGGGTCAGTCCCGAGAGCGCCGTGATCACGCGCGTCATTCTCTCACACTCCTCTCCGCGGGTTCCTCGCCTGCCGCCGGTCATTCGCCACACCTGCTGCCTTCTAGCCGCTAGGGCGCCCCCTCACCGGAGAAGGACCATCTTCCGGCTCTCCTTCACTCCGGGCGCCGCCAAGCTGTAGAAGTAGACTCCGCTCGGCATCTTCCGACCGGCCTGATCGCGCCCGTTCCAGAAAACGCTGTGCGGACCGGCACCACGGTGTTCCTTGACGAGCGTACTAATCAGCCGACCACAAGCTGCGTAGATCCTGAGCTCTGTGTGTCCTGCCTCGGGGAGCTCGAATGCAATCCGCGTTTCGGGCGAGAAGGGATTCGGTTGGTTGGGGAACAGGTGCATCGCCGACACCGACACCGACGCATCCTCGGGGTGGTCGATCGCCGTCCACTCATCCCAAAGGAACCTGACCCGAACTATGGACTCCATCTCGTAGCTGTCCGTCCGGCCCATCGCGACGACTCGGAGAGTATCGGGCCCGAAGTCGACTCTCTGCACGGCGTCTATGGCATAGCTCCGGTCCTGCCCATTCATCAGTCGGACAACAAACGTCGGTTCCCCAGACATGCCTATGTGCGGGCAGATGCAGAGGATCAGCATCGCAGCAGCCACCAGTGCGAACCGCCTCAGACTGCGCTCAGCGGTGATACTCATACAAGCCTCCTCCCTGTCTCGCTGGACCGCGATCGGCGTCGCAAGCGCACGCGGCCGTTGAACAAGGGTGACGCGACGGCCGAGGCGTGGACGAGCACGTCGCTTCACTGACAGCCCCGCCGCAGGATCTCGCGCCGATTCCCCCTTGCACCATCTCGCCCCATCCCCTGATCATCCCACTCCTGCCGCCCACAGGTCACACGCAGCCATCTAACGAATCGCGTTTCACCCGCGAGCGTCAAGGCTGGCGCGGGGTGTGCCGCTGCCGAAG
>JALGWI010000007.1 GCA_025774245.1 bacterium | reverse complement strand
CTACGTCGCGTGTACGAACCGCGATCTCGAGAAGATGGAGGAGATCGCCGAGCAGATCTCGCGGCAGTTCCAGGTCGAGATCGGGCCGGAGCAGATCATCTGCGGGGGCTGCCATGGTCCGGCCGAGGAGCAGTTCAGCGTCGGCTGCAAGATCAGGCCCTGCGCGGAAGCGCGGGGCCTCGTGACGTGCGCCGAGTGCGACGAGGTGGAGAGCTGCGGCATCCTCCAGGCGTTCCACGGAACGGAGATGGGGCAGTCGGCGAAGGCGAACCTCGAGAGGATCCGGGAGATCGGACTCGAGGCGTGGGTGAAGGAGAGGAAGGCGCGCGGCTAGGCCGGGAGCACGGATGAAGAGCTACCGCAAGGAACTCTGGTTCAACGTCCGGGGGCGCCGGGCGTTCGTCAACATCACGGCCGACGTCGAGGAGGCCCTCGAGGAGTCGGGCGTCCGGGAGGGGCTCGTCCTCGTGAACGCGATGCACATCACGGCGTCGGTCTTCATCAACGACGACGAGAGGGGTCTCCACCACGACTACGAGGAATGGCTCGAGAAGCTGGCGCCGCACGAGCCGGTGAGCCACTATCGTCACAACCGCACCGGCGAGGACAACGGCGACGCACATCTCAAGCGGCAGATCATGGGCCGGGAGGTCGTGGTCGCCGTGACCGGCGGGGCCCTCGACTTCGGGCCCTGGGAGCAGATATTCTACGGCGAGTTCGACGGCGGGCGTAAGAAGCGCGTCCTCGTGAAGATCATCGGGGAGTAGCGGTCGCGGGCAGCCTGCCCCATCCTGACGCGCCCCGCCTTGCCTTTCACTGCATCAAGTGGGATGATACGGCATCCGAATAAGGGTCGATATTGCTCGCTGGCGCAGAGCCCATCGGAGGAGGGCCGTCTATGTACCGTGGGGCGCAGGGGATGTACTCGTGGGTCGGACGCCGCATCACCGGGCTCGGGCTGGTCGCCTTCCTCTTCCTGCACATCGCCGACACGGCGCTCCTTCTCTGGGGCCCGGACGTCTACAACACCGTCGTCCACTTCTACACGGTTCCGTTCTTCCGCCTGGCTGAGGTCGGGCTCGTCGCCGCCGTGATCTACCACGGCCTCTCCGGTATCCACATCATCCTGCTCGATCTCTGGGACCGGGCTCACAGCTATCAGAAGCAGCTCATGGTGCTCGAGTACGCGCTCTTCCTCGTTCTCTTCCTCCCGGCCGCGTACTTCATGCTGGCGCCGTGGCTCCTGAAATAGAGGAGGACCGACCATGGCGAACTACACGATGTCGCGCGCCCGGCCCTCCTCGAACTTCGAGCTCGCGTCCTGGCTCTACATGCGGGTCTCCGGTGTGCTCATCGCCTTCTTCCTACTCGGGCACATCGTGATCATGCACATACTCCACCACGTCGACGAGATCGACTACGCGTTCGCCGCGGAGAGGCTCGCGAACCCCTTCTGGCGCATCTACGATCTCGTTCTGCTCGGCCTCGTCGTGACCCACGGGCTCTCCGGCGCCCGCACCGTGCTGGACGACTACGTTCACAGCCGGGGATGGCGGGCGCTTCTGAAGACGATCATGTGGGCGCTGGGCGTCCTCTTCCTCGTCGTCGGGGCCTTCGTGCTCTTCACGTTCCAGCCGGTGACGGCCTGACCGAACCTGTTCAGTTAGGAGCAGAGCGTGTACCACAACTACGACGCCGTGGTCATAGGGGGAGGCGGTGCCGGACTCATGTCCGCCATCCAGCTCTCCCCGAAAGGGAGCACGGCCGTGTTGAGCAAGCTCCACCCCATGCGGTCGCACACGGGCGCTGCGCAGGGCGGGATCGGTGCCGCGCTGGGCAACCTGGAGGAGGACCTCTGGGAATGGCATATGTTCGACACGGTCAAGGGCGGCGACTACCTCGTCGATCAGGACGCGGCGGAGATCATGGCGCAGGACGCCATCGAGGCCGTCTACGATCTCGAGCACTGGGGCCTGCCGTTCGACCGGACGGCAGACGGGAAGATCGCGCAGCGGCCGTTCGGCGGCCACACGCGCGACTACGGCAAGGGGATCGTGCGCCGCGCCTGCTACGCCGCCGACCGCACCGGGCACATGATCCTGCAGACGCTCTATCAGAGGGCCATCCGCAACAGGGTCGATTTCTTCGACGAGTTTCAGGTCGTGGACATCTGTATCGAGGGCGGCGCGTGTCACGGCGTGGTCGCCTACGAGATCGCGACGGGCGAGCTCCACACGTTCCGGGCCAAGGCGGTGATCGTGGCCACGGGCGGGTTCGGGAGGATGTTCCGCGTCACCTCGAACGCGTACTCCTTCACGGGAGACGGGCAGGCCATGGTCTACCGGAAGGGCCTGCCGCTCGAGGACATGGAGTTCTTCCAGTTCCATCCGACGGGCATCCGCAAGATGGGGATCCTGATCACCGAGGCGGTGAGGGGAGAGGGCGGGATCCTCGTGAACGGCCAGGGCGAGCGTTTCATGGAGCGCTACTCCCCGAACCTCCTCGACCTGGCTCCGCGCGACGTCGTCTCCAGGGCGATCCACAAAGAGGTTCTGGCCGGACGCGGCATCGACGGGAAGGAGTACGTCCACCTCGACGCGAGCCACCTCGGGCGCGACGTCGTTGCGACGAAGCTCCCCGACATCCAGGACTTCTGCCGCACCTACCTCGGCATCGACCCGGCTGTTGATCCGATCCCGGTCGAGCCGACCGCGCACTACGCCATGGGCGGCATCCCCACGGACGTCGACGGACAGGTTCTCGCCGACGAGACGAACAGGCCCGTGCCAGGCTTCTACGCCGCGGGCGAGTGCGCCTGCGTGTCGGTCCACGGGGCCAACCGGCTGGGCAGCAACTCCCTCCTCGAGCTCATGGTCTTCGGTCGCCGGGCCGGTCGCCACATGGCGGAGCACATCGTCCAGACCGACTTCCTGGAGCTCAAGACCGGCCCTGAGGAGAGGATGCGGGAGGAGCTTGATCGCCTTCTCGCCGGCACCGGAAGCGAGAACGCCGCCGGCCTCCGCAAGGAGCTCCGCGAGGTGATGATGAACAAAGTCGGCGTGCTTCGCGAGCAGAAGACGCTCGACGAGGCGGTCGAGGCAGTGCGGGAACTGAAGGACCGTTACCGGAACGTCGGCCTCCAGGACAAGGGCAGGACGTTCAACATGGAGCTCCTCGTCGCCCTCGAGCTTGGGTATCTGCTCGATCTGGCGGAGGTCACCGCGCTGAGCGCGGCCGCCCGCCACGAGAGCCGCGGCGCCCACACGCGCGAGGACTACCCGGACCGCGACGACGAGAACTGGCTCAAACACACGCTCGCGTTCCGCACCGACGGTGGCGTGACGCTCAAGTACAAGCCCGTGAACGTATCGTTCTTCGAACCGAAGCCGCGTACCTACTAGCAGCCGGGCATCGACCGGTAGCTCGGGAACCATCGGTAGCCGGGCAACCACCGGCACCCGCGCACGGCGGCGCGGACACCCCAGGGGAGTCGGCCATGGACGTGAAGCTGCGCATCAAGCGATTCGATCCCGAGCGGGACGACAAGCCCCACTGGCAGGAGTACACGGTCCCGGCCGAGCCGACCGACCGCGTGCTCGACGCGCTCCTTCAGATCAAGGGCTACCAGGACGGCACGCTCGCGCTCCGTCGGTCCTGCGCGCACGGGGTCTGCGGTTCGTGCGCGATGAGGATCAACCACCTGAACCGCTTGGCGTGCAAGACGCTGGTCAAGGACGTCAAACAACCGATCGTCATCGAACCTCTGAAGGGGTTGCCGGTCATCAAGGACCTCGTCGTCGACATGGAGCCCTTCTTCGAGAAGTTCCGGATCGTGAAGCCCTTCCTCGTCAACGACGAGACGCCGCCGCCGACCGAGTGGAGGCAATCGATCGAGGAGCGGGCTCGCTTCGACGACACGACGAAGTGTATCCTGTGCGCCTCCTGCACGACGTCCTGCCCGTCGTTCTGGACCAACAGCGAGTATCTGGGCCCGGCCTCTCTCGTCCAGGCGCACCGGTTCATCTTCGACACCCGCGACCGCGCCGCCGCCGAACGACTGGACATCCTCAACGCCCGCGAGGGCGTCTGGCGCTGCAGGACCATCTTCAACTGCGTGGAGGCCTGCCCCCGCGAGATCAACATCACGAAGGCCATCGGCCAGATCAAGAAGGCCCTCGTGTACAACCGCTTCTAGCACAACCACTCCGAAGCCCCAGCGAGGAGAGAGGCCGGCGACACCCGTGACCATCACTGACTTCCTCGAACGGATCCAGCTCGACAGGGACTACCAGGGCCAGATCAGGCACATCGAGACGATTCCCGCGCGGGAGGCGGCCTACGGCGAGCTCGCCCGGCCGATCCCCGGCGTCCTTCGGACGGCGCTCGCGGGGGCCGGGATCGAACGCCTCTACTCCCACCAGGTCGACGCGATCGAGGGGATCAGGGACGGCAGGAACGTCGTCGTCGTGACGGGGACGGCGTCCGGGAAGACGCTCTGCTACAACGTCCCCGTCATCGAGAACCTCCTCGACGACCCGAACGCGAAGGCGCTTTACCTCTTCCCGACGAAGGCCCTCGCTCAGGACCAGCTCAAGGCCCTCACGAGGCTCGCCTCGCTCGACGGCACCCTCACCGACCTCGTCCGTACCGGCACCTACGACGGTGACACGACGCGGCACACGCGCCGGAAGCTCCGCGACGAGGGGAACGTCATCCTCTCGAACCCCGACATGCTCCACGCCGGGATCCTCCCGTACCACGCGAAGTGGAACCGGTTCTTCAAGGACCTCAAGTACGTCGTCGTTGACGAGATCCACACCTACCGGGGCATCTTCGGTTCGAACGTCGCGAACGTCCTCCGGCGACTCCGGCGCGTCTGCGAGCACTACGGGTCGAGCCCGCAGTTCGTCTGCTCGAGCGCGACGATCGCGAACCCGAAGGAGCTCGCCGAGCGCCTGATCGGGCTTCCGGTCGACATCGTGGAGAAGGACGGGAGTCCTCGCGGGAAGAAGTACTTCGTGCTCTGGAACCCGCCGTACGTCGACCTCACGAAGATGGAGCGGCGGAGCTCGAACGTCGAGGGCCACTGGCTCATGGCCGAGCTCATCGCCGAGGGCTTCCAGACGATAGCGTTCGGGCGGGCGAGGGTCGTCGCCGAGCTCATCTACCGCTACACGAAGGACACGCTCGAGCGGCGGAAGCCGGAGTACGCGAGCAAGATCAAGGCGTACCGGGGGGGGTATCTCCCGCAGGAACGCAGGGAGATCGAGCGGCAACTCTTCTCCGGCGAGCTCATGGGCGTCGCGAGCACGAACGCTCTCGAGCTTGGAATCGACGTCGGGAGTCTCGACGCGGCGGTCATCGTCGGGTTCCCGGGGACGATCGCGAGCTCCTGGCAGCAGGCCGGACGGGCGGGAAGAGCGTCCGACGAGTCGCTGGCCGTCCTCGTCGCGTACAACGACCCGATCGACCAGTACCTCATGCGGCACGGGGAGTACTTCTTCCGCCAGTCGCCCGAGAACGCGGTGATCGATCCGGAGAACAAGTACATCCTCTCGAAGCACCTCCGGTGCGCGGCGTTCGAGCTTCCTGTGACCGACGGAGACGAGACGCTCTTCGGGAAGCTGACGAGGCCGATCGTGGAGCTGCTCGAGGAGTTCCACGACCTCAAGGAGCTGGACGGCCGCTACTACTGGGCCACGACGGAGTACCCGGCGCGGGAGGTGAGCCTCCGCACGATCTCCGACGCCACGTACACGATCGTAGACGTGGCGCAGGACAATTCGGTCATTGGCGTCGTCGACGGGATCAGCGCGCTCGAGCTCGTCTATCCCGAGGCGATCTACCTCCACGAGGGCGAGACGTACTTCGTGCGGGAGCTCGATCTCGAACAGAAGGTCGCCTACGTGGAGAAGAAGGAGGTCGACTACTATACTCAGCCCGTCCTCGAGTCGTCGATCCGGATCTTGAAGGAGAAGCAGACCAAGACCTGGCGCGGAGACCAGGTCTTCTTCGGGGACGCGGCGGTCACGTGGGTCACGTCGGCCTTCAAGAAGATCAAGTTCTACCAGCTCGATTCCATCGGCTGGAGCAACCTCGACCTTCCGCAGATCCAGCTCTCGACGGCCGCCCTCTGGCTCGTTCCCGCGAGGGACCTGATGCACGAGATCCGCGAGATGGGCAGAAATCCGGTCGAGGGCCTCGTCGGGATCCGCAACATGGCGATCTCGGTGCTCCCCCTCTTTTCCATGTGTGACCGAAGGGACATTGGCGGTATAGTAGACAGTAGCAACACCGGCTCCCCGACGATGTTCCTCTACGACCGGTACGAAGGCGGCCTGGGGTTCGCCGAGACCGGCTACCACGCGATCGAGGAGCTGATGAGGGGGTGCCTCGAACTCGTGAGCGAGTGCGAATGCGAGACCGGCTGCCCCTCCTGCGTCGGGCTTCCCGTTCTCCGCCCGGCAATCCAGCAGGACCAGGAGGGACACGCGGGAGCGTGGCCGATTCCCGACAAGGAGTCCGCGCGGCTCCTGCTCGAGGCAATGCTGGCACGGTGAGGGGCCGCTCTTCTCTTGCGCCCCGCCCGTTCGACCACCCAGACCGGGAGTGACACATGTCCGACTGGACCACCCACGACGTCGGAAGAAACGTCCTCCTCGAGAGCACGACCGTCGGCTTCGCCGACGCGAACTGCTACATCCTGGGCTGCCGCGAGTCGCTCGAGGGAGCCGTGATCGACCCGGGCACCATGGACCGGGAAGAGACCTCCGTGATCGGCAAGCGCGTCGAGGAACTCGGGCTCACCATCCGCTACATCGTGAACACCCACGGGCACCCGGACCACATGTCCGGGAACGACTTCCTGAAGGCCGCGGTCGGCGGCGAGGTGCTCATCCACGAGCTCGACGGGTTCAAACTGACCGATCCCGCGCGCAACTCCTCGCTGATGTTCGGGTTCAACGTTTACGTGTCGCCGGCCGACCAGTTCCTCAAGGACGGCGACGTCATCGAGCTGGGGACGGTCCTTCTCACCGTGCGTCACACGCCCGGCCACAGCGCCGGGGGAATGGCGCTCGTCGGCGACGGCTTCGTGTTCACGGGCGACACGCTCTTCGCCGGTTCGATCGGGCGCAGCGATCTTCCCTGCAGCAGTGAGGAGAACACGGTCGCGTACGACGTCCTTCTCAACTCGATCCGCGAGAGGCTCTTCGACCTCCCGGACGATACGCTGGTCCTCGCGGGACACGGTCCGACGACGACGATCGGGGAGGAGCGGACGACCAACCCGTTCGTCAGGTGATCTTCCCCGATCGCCTGAAGCCCGAGTGACCGGAGCCGCCCGATGGAACTCTCCCACAGGGTCATCGATCTCATTCCCCGCCACGTCTTCCGGACCGCCAGGACGACGAGCACGAAGAGCGGAAGCGTCTTCGTGGAGATCTCTGACGGGACGCTCACCGGCATCGGGGAGGCCGCCCCGTCCAGGTTCTACGGGGAGACGCCCGAGAGCGTCGTCGCGTTTCTCGAGCGGGTCCGTCCCGTCGTCGAGTCGGCGCGGCACGAGTCCGAGCTCATGGCGCACCTGACGTCACGTGGCGGGACGAGCGACCCGGCCGCGCGCGCGTCGCTGGAGATCGCGGCGCACGACATGATGGGGAAGCGCTACGGCGTGCCGATCTACCGCCATTTCGAGCTCGATCCGGCCGACGCGCCCGTGACGACGATCAGCATCGGACTCGACACGCCCGAGAAGATGCTCGAGAAGGCGCTCGAGGTCCGCGACTATCCGATGCTCAAGATCAAGCTCGACAGCGACACCGACCTCTCGATCGTGAGCGAGATCAAGAGCGCTACCGGAGCCTCGATCACGGTCGACGCGAACTGCTCCTGGGGACCGGAGGAGGCCGTCGGCAAGGTCGAGAGGCTCGCCGAGATCGGCGTCGAGTTCGTCGAACAGCCGGTCGCTGCCGGGGACATCGCGGGCCTCGCGATGGTGCGGCGCCACTCGCAGGTGCCGATCTTCGCGGACGAGAGCTGTCGCACGAGCGAGGAGATCCCTGCCGTCACCGACGCGGCCGACGGAATCGTCATCAAGCTCATGAAGTGCGGCGGGTACGTCGAGGCGGTGAGGATGGCGAAGATGGCGAGGGAGCGGGGCTTGAAGACGATGCTCGGCTGCATGCTCGAGAGCTCGGTCGCGATCACTGCCGCGGCGCACATCTCGCCGCTCTTCGACTACGCCGATCTCGACAGTGCGTTCCTGATCGGAAACGACCCTTACGAGGGGATGAAGATAGAGCGGGGGAGGATGATCCTCCCCGACGGACCGGGCCTGGGCGTCCGTTCCGCCGCATGACGCCACGTCGCCGCCCGACCGGCCGCTGAGCGCCGCGTGACGCCGCGTCGAACGGGCGTCTTCCAACGGAATCCCTGGAGGTAGTCGCATGAGCACTCGGACCGTGATCGCCGTCGTGGTTTCGGTACTGACCGTCGGCATGCTCGTCTTCGGCTGCTCGTCCAGGGACGAGTACGTGGAGGCGAGAATCGCCGAGGCGCGGGAGTTCGCCGCCCGGCGCGAGTACGAGCGGGCGCAGGACGTGCTCGACCGGGCAATAGGGCGCGTGCCGGACGAGTTCGACCTCCTGATGGAGAAGGCCGACATCTACACCCGCGCGCACGCATACCGGGAAGCCCGGGAGTGGTACGGCCGGGCGTCTCAGGTCGACCCGCGGTCCTGGAAGGCCGTCGTGGGCGGCTGGGAGGCGGAGCTCGAGCAGTGGGCCGGGAACGAGGAGGCGAAGGAGCGCATCCGTCGCGAGGCGGACGCCGTTCTCGCCGCGGGAGCGGACACGCTCTGCCATCTGAGCGCGGCGGTCGCGGCGTACCAGCTCACGGGCGCGGACCGTCCAGAGGAGGAGGACACCGAGCTCGGGGCCGCCTTCGCGGTGCTCCGGGAGCGGCTCGTGGACCTCTATCCGATGAGCGAGCTCGCGAGCGACCTCATCAAGGAGGAGTGCGACTGGGTCGCCGTCGAGCGCGACGACGAGAAGCGCCTCGAGATGGCCGACGAGTTCCTCGCGACCTATCCCGTCACCGAGTGGCGCACGAAGGTGATGGGCTACAAGATGGTCACCCTGAAGCGGCTCGAGCGGTTCGACGAGGTCGAGAGGCTCGGCCGCGAGTGGGTCGCCACCCGCCCGAACGATCCCGAGATGCTCGATCTTGTCGCGCGATCGTACGTCTCGTGCGGGCTCGTCCCCGACGAGTCGGCGGAGCTCGCGAGGCGGGCGTCGGCGCTCGCGGAAGACGACGAGGACGCGGCGGGCTACGCCCTCACGGCGGCGCGCGCTCTCATCCTGGCGACGGACCACACCTCGGCGAGGGACGCCGCCGAGCGCGCCATCGAGCTTCTGGACCTCGGCGCGAACGATGAGGAGACGGGCTCGGCCCACCACTTCGTGCTCGGGCAGGCCCTCGAGGGACTCGGACGGCACGAGGCGGCGTTCGACGCCTACCTCCACGCGATCGTGGCCGGCGGGAGGAAGAACAAGTGGCCGGCGCGCGCCGACACCGCGCTGACCGATCTCTTCGAGCGGGAGTTCTCGGAGAAGGCGGGGCGCCTCCCGCTCGCGGAGTACGCGCGGAAGCGGCTTGGCTACAGTGGTCCGATCTTCACCGACGTGACCGTGCAGGCGGGGCTCTCCGACCGCCGGGAGACGAGGATCGCCTGGGGCGACTACGATGGAGACGGCGACGACGATCTGCTCTTCTCCGGCCGGGTCCTCATGAGGAACCTCGGGGACGGCACCTTCGACGACGTCACCGAGGCCGTCGGCATCGGCGCGACGGGCACGAACGGCGGGGTCTGGGCAGACATCGACAACGACGGCGACCTCGACTTCTACGCGACGTCGGGTGCGACGGAGGGGGAGAGGACCGACCGGCTGTGGATGAATCTGGGGAACGGGACCTTCGAGGACCGGACGGAAGCGGCCGGCGGGATCACGGATCTCTACACGACCGAGGGAGCGGGGTGGGGCGATGTCGACGGCGACGGGTACGTCGACCTCTATCTGGCGAGCTACGAGCGCCCGAGGCACGGCGACTGGTCGCTCCTGGGGAAAGGGTTCCCTGACCTTCTCTATCGGAACCTGGGGGACGGGAGCTTCGAGGACGTGACGGCGAGGGCGGGGATCGTCCCGCCGTTCGGCGATCACCTCTCGGGACGCGGCGTCAACTGGGGCGACTACGACAACGACGGCGACCTGGACATCTTCGTCTCGAACTACCGGCTCCAGGAGGACTTCCTCTGGCGCAACGAGGGGGACGGGACCTTCACGAACGTCGCTCCCGCGCTCGGTATCTCGGGCACCGAGACCGACGGGTGGTGGGGCCACACGATCGGCTCGGAGTGGGGCGACTTCGACAACGACGGAGATCTCGACCTCGTCTGCGCGAACCTCGCGCATCCCCGGTACATCGAGGTCTCCGACATGACGATGCTCTACGAGAACACCTGGCGGCGCCTTCGTCCCGCCGGGCAGCCGCAGTCCCAGACCGGCGTCCCGGGTCGAGCCGGTCCGTTCGTGGAGAGGCGCGCGCGGTCCGGCATCAAGTTCGCCGAGACGCACTCGGATCCGGCGTGGGGAGACGTCGACGCCGACGGCGATCTCGATCTCTTCATCACGTCGATCTATCCGGACTGCGGGAGCTTCCTCTACCGGAACGACGGGCGGGGGAAGTTCGAGGACATCACCCACCTCGCGGGCGTGCGATCGTTCAACGGATGGGGGTGCGCGTTCGCGGACTACGACCTGGACGGGGATCTCGACATCGCCGTCGGAAGCGGCGACGGCTTCCGGCTCTTCAGGAACGACGGGCTGGCGGGCGGCGGGCGGCGGAGGCATGGAGACGGCAATCCGAACCACTGGATCGCGGTGAAGGCGGTCGGCACCGGAACGAACGCCTCGGGGATCGGCGCCAGGATCGCGGTGAAGCGCGGGGAGAGGATCCAGATCAGGGAGGTCGAGGGCGGGAAGGGCACGACGAGCCAGCACTCGTTGACCGCTTTCTTCGGCCTCGGTGACTGGGGGCGGCCGGTCGACGTGGAGGTTCGCTTCCTCGGCGGGGAGACGGTGGTGCTCGAAGGCATCGAGCCCGACCGCGTCATCGCCGTGATCGAGCCCTGACAAGGACGATCCGCGAGGGGCGACCCCCGACCCGACGTGCGGGAGCGCGACATCATGAGCGAAGACTTCAAAGACAGGCTCTCCAGGATCGGCCGGCCAGGCGGGGGGCCGACACGGACGAGAAGGAAGGTGCGGCCGAAGCCTGCCCGCCTCGAGGAGCTCGCGGGCGTGGTGCGCACCGACGGGGTGCTCGTGGTCGACCGGAGCGTCGGCGATCTCGCTACGCCGGACAGCCTGGCAGAGACGCTCTCGGCGATCGAGCGGACGGGCCGCACCGTCGGCGCGAGGGGCGACATCGAGGAGGAGGTCCGCACCCTACTCGGCCATCCCGAGGGCGCCCTCTTCATCGACACCGAGACGACGGGCCTCGCCGGGAACCTCGTGTTTCTGCTTGGGGCCATGCGGATCGAAAAGGGCGACGTGCGGCTGACGCAGGTCTTCGCCAGGGACTACCGGGAGGAGCGGGCGCTCCTCGAATCGTGGATCGAGATGCTGTCCCGGGCAGAGATGCTCGTTTCGTTCAACGGGAAGTCGTTCGACATGCCGATCCTCCGGGATCGCCTCGGCTACCACGGCCTCGAGTCCCCGGACGAGCCCCCGCACCTCGATCTTCTGCATCCCGCGAGGCGGCGGTGGCGGGAGGTGCTTCCCGACTGCCGCCTCCAGACGCTCGAGTGGCGGCTCTGCGGGAGGAAACGGGCGGGCGACATCCCCGGCGAGGAGATCCCGGGGGTCTACCATCACTTCGTCCGCACCGGAGAGATGGCGGACATCCTCACCGTCTTCCACCACAACGCCCTCGATCTCATCACGCTCGCGGACATCGCGCTCGCGCTGTCGGCGCCCGAGGACGATCCTGCGTGACGGGGCGGCGGGGCCGGGCAAACTGGCCCGACGACCCTGGCCGACCCGGGTGGATGTGGAGAACCGGTGGACAAGCCGGTGGACTGTCAGGGGAAATACCGTGGACGGGCGGTGAGCCTGGGGCGCTCGATCGGTGGGGGGTCAGTGGGTGAGCCGTGCGCGGCCGGTGGGGAAGCGACCCCCGACGGGTGGACTCAGGGTGGACGGCAGGTGCGCAGCTGTCGACAGTGCGGTGGACGATCCGTTGAGAGGCCGTTGACGGGCACTGGGCAACCCGTGGACGGCCTGACGGACCGGACTCCCGCTCGCAGTGGGGACGGCCGGTGGAGAAACCCGTGCACGACCTGTTCGCCCGTCGGTGGACCGCCGTGAGAGATGGGTGGACGGCCGGTGGAGGGAGAACCTGGTGCTGATCGATCCCCGAAGCGACTGGATCAAAGGAGACACGCATGAGTCGTGACGCGTTCACGTACATCGTCGGAGGCAAGGCGGGCGAGGGGGTGAAGAAGGCCGGCTCCACGGCCGCGAACCTGTTCGCGGCGATGGGCAGGCACGTCTTCCAGATGGACGACTACCCGAGCCTCATCCGCGGCGGCCACAACTTCGTCGCCGTGAGCACGGCGACACGCGAGATCACGAGCCACTACATGAAGGCCGATCTCGTCGTCGCGCTCGACAAGAGGAGCTACGACGCCCACCGTGAGGACGTGGCGAAGGGCGGGGTCGTGGTCTACAACTCGGACGCGCAGGAGGAGACGGAGGGCGTCGGCATACCGATGACGGCCGTGGCGAAGGAGTACCCGCGTCCCGAGCTCAGGGTAGGGGTGAGCGGTGCGGCGGCGCTCTCGGCGGCGATCGGGCTCGACAAGGACGAGATGGCCGACCTCATCACGAAGGAGTACAAGCGCGATCTCGAGAACAACATCCCCTTCGCGACGGCGATCTACGAGGCGGTCGCGGAGAAGATCGGGGGGCGGTTCCCGCTCGAGAAGGGGGACCGGGAGCGCCCGATGTTCACCGGGAACACGGCGATCGCGCTCGGGGCGGTGGCGGCCGGGCTCGACGTCTACCTGGCCTACCCGATGACGCCTGCGACGACGATCCTGCACTACCTCGCGAAGAACGAGAGGGAGCTCGGCATCGTCACGATGCAGCCCGAGAGCGAGATCGCGGCAGCGAACATGGCGATCGGAGCGGCCGCCGCTGGGGCCCGGGCGATGGTAGGGACGAGCGGGGGCGGGCTTGCGCTCATGGAGGAGGCGCTCTCCCTCGCGGGGATGGCGGAGGTGCCGCTCCTCGTGGTGCTCTCCTCGCGGCCCGGACCGTCGACGGGCGTGCCGACCTACACGGAGCAGGCCGACCTCAAGATGGCGCTCGGTCAGGGACACGGGGAATTCCCGCAGATCGTGGCGTCGCCCGGCACGGTCGGCGAAGCGTTCGATCTCGCGGCGGAGCTCATGAGCCTCGCGTGGACCTTCCAGGTGCAGACGATCCTGCTCACGGAGAAGCACCTCTCCGAGAGCAGGATGACCGTCGAGTTCGATGTCGACGGGGCGGCGTGGGCGGAGCCGCGGATGCACGACGGCGGTCCGTACAAGCGCTACGCCGACACGGCCGACGGCGTCTCGCCGTTGCTCTTCCCGCCGTCCTCGGAGACCGTGAAGTTCACGAGCTACGAGCACGACGAGCTCGGGATCACGACCGAGGAGGCCGCGGACATCACGCTCATGCACGACAAACGGAACAGGAAGTTTGCGACGGTTGAGGAACACGTGAGAGGACTCAGGACGGTGAACCGCTTCGGCAGCAGCGGACCGCTCATCTTCGCCTACGGCTCGACCACGATGAGTGTGCTCGAGGCGCTGCGGGTCGGCGGCATCGAGGCGACGGTCGTCCAGCCGGTCTACCTCGACCCGTTCCCGGTGTGGGAACTGGAGGAGTACCGCGACATGAGCCCGATCGTCATCGAGCAGAGCGCGGCCGGCCAGTTCGCGAGGCTCCTCGCCGAGAAGGCGCGCATCGACGCGGCGACGGTCATCAAGCGCTACGACGGAAGGGCCTTCGAGCCCGAGGAGCTTGCCGAGGAGATCCGGCGGGCGGCGTGACGTGCCGGGAGCGGCACCCGAACGAAAGGAACAACCATGACAGACGACCTGGGTACCTACGCTGAGAACACCTGGTGTCCCGGCTGCGGGAACTTCGCGATTCTGAACGCGGTGAAGAGCGCCGTAGGCTCGCTCGAGGCGAAAGGGGTGGGGAGGGAGAGGATCGTCATGACGGCGGGCATCGGCTGCCACGCGAAGATCTTCGACTACTTGGGGCTCTCCGGCTTCTACTCGCTCCACGGGAGGTCGATGGCGACGGCCCAGGGGCTCAAGCTCGGGAACCCCGACCTCAAGGTCCTCGGGTTCTGCGGCGACGGAGACGCGTTCGGGGAGGGGCTCGCGCACATGATGTACGCCGCGAAGCGGAACTCCGACATCACCATCGTCGTTCACGACAACGGTGTCTACGCCCTGACGACCGGGCAGCGGGGTCCGACGAGCGCGAGGGGCTACAAGGGTCCGTCGACCCCTCGGGGGAACACCGAGGATCCGTTCAACCCGCTCGTCCTGATGCTCGAGGCCGGGGCGACGTTCGTCGCGCGGGGGTACGTGGGCATGGTGAAGGAGCTCGCGGATCTCATGGTCGCGGCCGTCGAGCACGAGGGCTTCTCGTTCATCCAGGTCCTCCAGCCGAGCGTCACGTTCTCGAACCGATATGCCGAGTACAACGAGACCGTCGTACCGCTCGAGCAGCCGGCCGCGTCGTTCGACGAGGCGCTCGCCCTCGCGAGGAAGACCGAGACCCTTCCCGCCGGCATCCTCTACCGGATCGAGAAGCCGTCGAACGAGCGGGCGCTCTACGGCGACTGGAATCCGGTCGCGAACCATCCGACCCGCGACGAGCGGCTCGCGAAGGTCAAGGCAGCGGTTGGCAGAGGGTAGACCACCGCACCGCGACGCCCGACGGGAGGTCGACGTGAACGTGAAGGAAGCCATCGAGACGAGAAGGGCGTACCGCTCGCTCGTCCCCGTGGAGATCACCGACGAGACGGTCCTGGAGCTTGCCGCGGCGGCGAGGCTCTCCGCTTCGTGCTTCAACCACCAGCCCTGGAGGTACGTCTTCGTCCGCGACCCCGACGTCCTTACGCGCATGCACGGCGCCCTCTCGAAGGGGAACGCCTGGGCGACCGCGGCCTCGATGATCATTGCGGTCGCGAGCCGTCCCGATCTCGACTGCCGGATCAAGGGGCGCGACTACTACCTCTTCGACACGGGAATGGCGACGGCGCTCCTCATCCTCCGCGCGACGGAACTCGGGCTCGTCGCGCACCCGATCGCCGGGTACAGCCCGAGCAAGGTGAGGGAGGTACTCGGCGTCCCGGACGACATGACGGTCATCGCGCTCGTCATCGTCGGGAAGCACGCCGACGAGATCGGACCGCTCCTCTCGGAGGAGCAGGCGAGGGCAGAGTCGGCCAGGCCGGAGCGGCTGGCGATCGAGGAGTTCGCGTTCGAGGACGGCTTCGGCAACGAGGCCGACGTGCCGGAGGACCGGCTCGAGGAGTGACGGGCGGGCGAGATGCGAGCGGATCCCGACAGCGGGCAGCGGACACGAGGGAGGCCACCGGCCTCCCTCTTCTCATCCGGTTGACGCCCGCCGGCAGGTGCTGTAGGGTCGGCGTCACCGATCTACACAGGCCTGAACCCGTCACCAGCGGGCGTTCCCGCGTCCCGAGGGAGTCAACGATGAAGAGAATGGTCGTCCCCGCCGCCGCTCTGCTTCTGCTCTGCCTCGCCGTCGTGTCGTCCGCGGCGCCGATCGTGGGCATCACCGCGAACACCCTCCAGAAGGGCACGTTCATGATGGACACGTGGGGGGTGTGGAAGAGCTATGACCGGTACTGGCAGGACAACCAGTGGAAGGAGTTCCCGGAGGCCGGGAGCGTGACGACCCTCTCCATCGTCCCGAGGGTCTACTACGGGGTCAACGACTGGTTCACGCTGCGCGCCTGGTTGCCGTTTCACTTCAGGGACAAGAGCCTCCCCGGGGACAGCTCGAACGGGTCGAACTCGGGTCTCGGCGACATCGTCATCGACCCGAAGATCCAGCTCTACAACGGCACCACCAACAACACCAACACCATCAGGGTGGCGCTCCTCACAGGCGTGCGTCTCCCGACAGGCGACACGGACGGGATCGACGCGAATCGCAGCATGGCGCTCTCCGACGGATCGTACGGCTTCTTCCTGGGCGGCGTCGTGTCCGGCGAAATCGGCGTGATGGAGGGACACCTGGCGGGCGGCTACTGGCTCAACACGGAAACCGTCAGGGGATACAACGCCAAGGACACCTACCTCGCCTGCGTGACGCTCGAGGGCGAGATCGGTGAGGGGTTTTCGGCCTTGTGGGAGTTCCAGTGGGTCGGTGGGGAGGAGGGCACCGACTTCTACCGGAGCTACGCCTGTCCCGGCCTCTGCTGGACCGGCGAGCAGTGGGTCGTCGGCGGCTGCGCGAAGATCTCGATGTGGTCGCACGGCAGCGACAACATCAGCACCGTCGACTTCTACGTGGCGCCGTACTTCAGGATCTACTACCGGTTCTTCTAGGAACGAACCCGTCAGAGCGAGATGTTCCCGCGCCTCGCCTTCTGACACGAAGACTCGCGGAGATACGCGATGACCGGACCGTTCGCACTTCCCTGGCTCACGTTCGCGGCGATCCTCGTGATCGTCGGGAGCATCATCGGCGCGATCGCGTGGGGGATACGCTGCCCGGGATCCGACGATACCGATGGGGAGGCGCCCGATGAGTAACGTCGCCATCTACGGCACCGTGCTCGGGGTCTACCTCGCCGTCCTCATCGCGATGGGCCTCTGGATGGCGAGGCGCACGCGAAGCGTGGAGGACTTCTACATCGGCGGCCGTCAGGTCGGCCCGTGGGTGACCGCGTTCTCGTTCGTCGCGGCCTACTTCAGCTCGGTCGTCATCATCGGCGGCGGCGCGTTCGGGTACCGGTTCGGGATGTCGACCCTCTGGGTCGCGGCGAGCAACGTCCTCATCGGATGCACGCTCGCGTGGATCGTGCTCGGCCGTCGCATCTGGCAGTTCACCAAGCGGCTCGACACGATGACGATTCCCGGGTTCATCGGGAGGCGATACGACGCCCGGGAGGCCGAGATCATCTCCGCGCTCATCATCTTCGTCTTCATGATCGTCTACAACGTGAGCGTGCTCGTGGGGATGGGCCGCATCATGGAGGGGCTCATGGGGATCCCGTACACGACCGGGGTCCTCGTCGCGGGTGTGATCATCCTCATGTACGTGTCGATCGGCGGTTATCTCGCCGTCGTCTGGACGAGCTTCATCCAGGCGTGGATCATGATCTTCGGGCTCCTCCTCCTCGGGTTCGCGACGCTCCACGCCGTCGGGGGGTTCACGGCGGCGAACGTGAAACTCGCCGCGATCGATCCGGGGTTCGTCGAAACTCCCGGCATCTGGGGGTGGGGCGGCCTCATCTCGTTCGCGCTCATCGTGAGCTTCGGCGTCTGGGGAATGCCGCAGCTCCTGGTCCGCTTCTACTCGATGAAGAGCACGCGCGTCCTCCGGTTGGGCACGATCCTCGCGACCCTGGGTGGGGCGATGGCGATCTTCCCCTACGCCATCGGCGCGGCGAGCAGGCTCCTCCTGCCGACGCTCGAGAACCCCGACCTCGCGATTCCGAAGCTGACGGAGATGGTGCTGAACCCGTGGGGCGCCGCGATCTTCCTCGCGGGCGTCATGGCCGCAGGGATGTCGACGTTCGCGTCGGTCCTCATCATCGTGAGCGGCTCGATCGTCGAGGACCTTCGCCGTGGCAGGAAGATCTGCGGCGGACACGAGAACGGGGCGTCGAAGGGATCGGGGTCGCGGGCGCTGCTCTACGGCCGGATCGCGAGCTTCGGCGCGGGTCTCGTCTCGCTCCTGATCGCGCTCAAGCCGCCGGGACTCGTCCTCGTCATCACCGCGTTCGCGTGGGCCGTGATCGCGTCGGCGTGTCTCTGGCCCGTGGTGCTCGGCATCTACTGGCGTCGCGGGACGAGGGCGGGGGCGACCTCGTCGATGATCGCGGGCGCCGCGGTCGCGCTCGTGTGGATGATCGCGGGGAGGCCGCTCGGGATCCACGGGTTCATCCCGGGAGTGATCGTGTCTCTCGTTGTCTTCGTCCTCGTGAGCCTGGTGACGAAGCCACCGGCGAGAGAGATCGTCGATCGTGCCTGGGGCACGGGGAGGTGACGGACGATGTCCGATGAGGCTCGGGAAACAGCGGCTGAGAGCCCAGCGCCCGAGAGCCTGAGAGGCGCCTGGCGATCGCAGCCGCGGATCATGAAGATACTCCTTGTCGTGAGCCTCGCGGCGCTCGTGCTGGGCGTCGTGCGCTGCTCGATGGAGCTCACGGCCGTTCCCGGCCCGATCGAGAGCGTCGGGATCCTGCCCGTGGTCGTCGACGCGCCGGACGATCTCCTGCGGGCCCCGGCCGACTCGGTCTCGCGCCTCGCGGCGCGGCAGTTCGGACGCATCCTGGAGAGCGAGTCCGGCATCGAGGCGCAGGTCGTCGAGGACGAGACGGCGGAGGTGGACGCCCTCGTGAGGCTGCGCGTCGACTGGTCGCGGGGGAGCATCGTCCTGAGCGGCGACGTCAGGCACCGGGAGACCGGCAGGGTCGTTGCAACGATCGAGGCCGAGGGCCCCGTGGAACGCCTCTACGCCATGCTGACGCTGGCGGCGGGAAGGGCGGGGCGCGAGCTCGGCGCCGGTGGATCGGACGAAGACGGCGACGACAGCGGCGACGCTCGATAGGTCGCGCTCCTGAACGCGGAGGCAGGGGTGAAGAGGGTCAGACGGGGCGTCAGGAGGCGGCTCCTCAACTGGACGAGACGGGCGCGCGAGCTCGACCGCGATTCCTACGCCGGACTCGTCGATTACCACATACATACGAAGCTCTGCGGGCACGCCGTCGGCGAGCCCGAGGACTACGTCCGCGAGGCCATCCGGAGGGGGCTTCCGGAGATCGGGTTCTCCGACCACGCGCCCCTCCTCGGGACACGCGACGATCGGCTCTCCATGGCGCCAGAGGACCTCCCGCGCTACGTGGACCTCATCCGCGACGTTCAGGAGTCGGTGAGCGATCTCACGATCAGGCTCGGAATCGAGATGGACTACTTCCCGGATCGCATGGACGAGATCTGGGAGCTCGTCTCGCCGTACGAGTTCGACTACGTCTACGGCGCCGTCCACTACATCGACGGCTGGGGATTCGGCGACAGCCGGCACCTCTCGAGCTACCGCGGGAAGGACCCGGACCGTACGTACGCCAGGTACTTCGAGCTCTTCTGCGAGGCCGCGCGCGAGGGCGGCTTCGACGTCATGGCGCATCCCGACCTCGTCAAGAAGCACGGGATCACGACGCGGCTCCCGATCGAGGAGCTGTACGGTGATGCCGCGGCCGCTCTCAAGGAGACCGACGTCGCGATCGAGATCAACACGTCGGGCCTCCGCAAGACGGCCCTCGATATCTACCCCGCACGGCCGTTCCTTCGGGTCTGCGCCGAGCACGGGGTCCCGGTTACCCTGGGCTCGGACGCCCACGCCCCCGGGCAGGTCGGGATGGACTTCGACCTGGCCCTTCGCCACCTCAGGGCCACCGGCATCACGGAGATCGCCACGTTCGAGGGCCGGAAGCGCCGGATGAGGCCGCTCTCGCGATCCCCTCATCTCCTTTCTTGACACATCCCTGACTCGGTAGTATCGTCTCCCAGTCCTGCCCCGTTGGCGCGTCTCCGGAGAGACGTCGTTCTCTCTGTACGTTCGTCTTGCCTGTCGGCGACACGGGAAGCGAGTTCCTGATGACGAGCGAGCCCGCAGGACCTACGGCGCGCCCACTGAACCCCATCTCCGCTCTCACCCTGGTGATTGCCTTTCCGTACCGCACGTTCGAGCGGCTGACGGAGCGTCCGCATTGGATTCTCCCGCTGGTCTTCGTGGCGGCCGCGTCGATGCTGAAGCCGATCCTCGCGGTCGCCGGCGGCTACATGGAGGAGATCCTCGCGAGCACGGCGTTCAGAACGGGCGTTCCTTCGTCTGAGATGGAGGGGGGCTTCGTCTCGTTCGCCGTGGTGACGGCTCTGGTCGCGATCCCCCTCGCCGCGCTCGTCGAGACGCTCTTCTACAAGCTCGCGGGCACGCTGACGGGAGGATATGCGCGATTCCGTGTCGCGCTCTCCGCCGTGGCGCACGCCTCGATCCCGCTGGGAATCGGCGCCCTGGCCTTCGCGATTCTGCTTCCTTTCACGAAGTCGCTGTACGCCGGGGCGAACCTCGCTTTCCTGATCAACGGCGGCGAACACCCGGTTCTCTGGAGTCTGCTCTCGCAGATCGACCTCTTCTCGATATGGTTCCTGATCCTCCTCGGGATCGCGGCCGAGCCCGTCTTCGGGCTCTCGCGGAGGCGCGCTCGCCACGCGACGCTCGTCTTCGCGATCTTCTACATCGGGGTGATGACCTGGTGGGGCGCGGCGAACGCCGGCCGGATGGACGATCCCTTCGAAGGCTGGAAGGCGATGGGAGTGAACGGCAGCGCGATGCACTTCGCGCCGGACACGCCGGAGCCGGTGCTGGAGGGTATGGCGGCGGTGATCGCGGAGGCCGAGTTCCGAGCGCGTTCGGTAATCGGGATCGGAGACACGAAGCGAATAGACTACTTCGTCTATCCGTCCTTTGGTGAGAAGCGACGGATCACGGACGTCGCGACGATCGCGCACCGGGTCGAGTGGGCGAATACCATTCATGTTGCTTGGACGGACGGCGTGGTGACCGCTCTGGCGCGCGAGGTCACAAACCTCCAGGGTGCGCAGAAGTTCGGGAATGTGTATAATCCCTTCATTCGCGACGGGCTGGCGATCTACGCCGGTGGCGAATGGGGTGCCGTGCCGCTCGCCCAGGCGGGAGAGGATCTTCGAGTTCGCCGGGCCCTCCCGCCTCTCGAGGTGCTGATCGATCCCGTCCGGTACGTCGGCGTCGATCTGAAGCTCTCGCAGCCCGCGGCCGGGGCGTTCGTGGCCTTCTTCGCCGCGGAGAAGGGGCTGCCCGCGCTCCGCGAGGTCTACGCCGCGACGACGGAGCGGCCCGGAGCAGCCCGGGAGCTCATCGAGACCGCCTTCGGGGACTCCCTCGGCGGAATAGAGCGGCGTTTCCTCGGGTATCTCGAGTCCGTGGGAAGCGCAGCGGATGACCGGTAGCACCGAACGGACCTGGACACGAACCTGACCGACAGGAGGACACCAGCGTGGGCAGCGGATTCTTGACAACCGTGGGGCAGTCGGGCGTCGTCGGGCAGGGCATCGTCACGTTTCTCTTCATCGTGTCGATCTACTCGTGGGCGATCATCATTCTCAAGAATGGCGTGATCCGCCGGGCGTCGGCCTCTTCGTTCGCGTTCCTCCGCAAGTTTCGGGAGGACCCGGACGGCATGATCAGCCACTACGCGGACCGACAGCGGTTTGCGCCATCGCCGTTTGCCAGGATCCTCGAGGCCGGGCTCGCGGAGCTCGCGCTCCTCATGGGCGGACGGGGGAGGGCGGCGGTCGCGCAGCCGCTCACGATGGTCCAGATCGACGCGCTCGAGCGGAGCCTCGAGACGGCGATCTCGGAGGAAGTCATCGAGCTTCGTCGGCATCTCATCATGCTCGCGACGACGTCCGCCGGAGCCCCGTTCGTCGGCCTCTTCGGCACGGTCTGGGGAATCATGAAGGCCTTCGCGGCCATGTCGGTCACCGGCAGTGCGAGCATCAGCAGCGTTGCGCCCGGCGTCTCGGCGGCGCTCACGACCACCGTGGCAGGACTCGCTGTGGCGATCCCGGCCCTCGTAGGCTACAACTACATCATGAACAGGGTCAGGAATCTCACGGCGCACATGGAGAACTTCTCGTCCGAGTTCCTCTCGTCCGTCGAGCGGAACTTCGGCGCCCGGTAGCGGCAAGCGGCGGCCGCTCATCGGGGGCGGCGCGGTCCGTTGACAGGAGGGGACGTGAGCAGGCGGCGGAAGCGACAACACGACCTGAACCTGGTGAGCGACATCAATGTCACCTCGCTCGTCGACGTGATGATGACGCTCCTCATCATCTTCATCATCGTCGCGCCGATGCTCGAGCAGGGGATCAACGTCACCCTGCCGACCGCCGAGCCCGCGAGGATCGACGTTGCCGACGTGCTGACGATCACCGTCTCCGAGAACGAGAGGGTCTACCTCGAGGGCCAGCGCGTGAGCATCGAGGAGCTCGAGGAGCGCCTGTCGAGCATCCACACGGCCCGGGACGACGTGGCCGTGCTCGTCAAGGCCGACACGGAGCTCCGGTACGGCGTTGTCATAGAGGTTCTGGACACGGTGAGAGGCGTCGGGATCACGCGGCTCGCGATGGCGACGAAACCGGCGCAGTAGGAAGGCGAGCGACCCGCTCAGGCGGCGGGCTCTCGGGGAGGCTCCCGTGACGAAGCTCATGGTCATCTCGGCGATCGTGCACCTGGCGCTGGTCATCATCCTCCCGCTCATCCCGGCCCTCTCCCGGGACCGCGAGCTCGGGTACGAGGTCTACGAGGTAGAGCTGCTCGACGTGTCGCTGGAGGCTCCCGTCGTCGAGGAGGCGCCGGCGGAAGTCGTGGAGGAGCCGGCGCCGGTCGAGCCCGAGCCGGTGGAAGAGGAACCGGCCCCGGCCCCGGAGCCCGAACCGGTGATTCCGGAGAAGCCGGTGCGCAAGCAGGTCGTCCTCAAGCCGCCGAAGGAGCGCGAGCGGAGGAGCCTGGCGGAGCGGCTCGCGGATCGGATGGAGGAACAGGACCAGACCCGCCCGGACAAGAGCGAGCAGAAGCCGCAGCGTCAAGAGGCGAGGCCGGCGACGAGCCGGACGATGGTCAAGGCGTCGAGGTTCCCTTACGCCTGGTATCTCTCGATCGTTCAGGGTAAGGTCACTTCCAACTGGAAGCAGCCGAGCGCGCGCCTTCTCGGTGGCGAGAACCTCACGGCGGTCGTGTCGTTCCGCATCCAGCGCGGCGGCATGATCGAGGCGATCACGGTACGGCGCTCGTCCGGAATATCGACGGTCGACCAGTCCGCGGCGAAGGCGGTTCGCAGCTCGGCGCCGTTCCCGCCGCTTCCCGACGACTACATGGAGAGCCACCTCGACGTGACCATCGATTTCAAGATCACTCAGGAGTAGAATCGCCTCGACGCGGGGGAGCGTCCTCACGGCCTCCTCCACGCCGGTCGGCGCGGCACATCCCTGGAGAGCTGGCTTGCAGAGATCCCGAACGAGAAACGTAGCAGGAGCAGCACTTGTACTGGCGCTGCTGGCCGCGGCCCTTCCCGGACCGGCGACGTCGCAGGTCCGGCTCAGCATCACGAAGGGCTTCGGCGAGAAGGTAATCGTCGCGATCCCGCTCTTCCGGGGCGGGCGCGGCACGCTGGTCAACGCCGAGGACGTACGGACCGTCCTCAGGTTCGACCTCGAGACATCGGGGTATTTCAGCGCCGTCGAGAACCTCCAGTTCGTCGACGAGGTGGAGGCGGACGATCGCCTGACCGGCCGGATCGACTTCGTGGAATGGAACGCGCTCGGGGCGGAGGTCGTCGTGAAGGGCGAGATCACCGGCGATCTCGAGAACTTCAGCATCGAAGCCTCCGTCCACGACCTCGCGCAGGGCCAGGGCATCATGGCGCGCCGGTACTCGGGGAAGCCCCGGCAGTGGCGCGCGGCGGTGCACAGCCTCGCCGACGACATCGTTCGGCAGCTCACCGGCGAGCCCGGGATCGCGACGAGCAAGATCGCCTTCGTGTCGGACGTCACCGGCGTCAAGCAGCTGTACGTGATGGACTACGACGGCGAGAACCAGACGCGGGTCGTGAAGGACGATCTCATGTCGATGTACCCCGACTGGTTCTCGGACAAGGACCGCCTGGTCTACACGAGGTTTCGCGGGAGCCGTCAGGAGGTCTACGTCGTCAGGACGACGACCGGCGAGCAGGCGAGGCTGACGTCGTTCCCCGGCCTGAACGCCTTCGTGGCGGTCTCGCCCCGCGGGAACGAGTATCTCATGACGCTCTCCCGTGACGGCAATCCTGAGATCTACCGCCTGGCGTCGGACGGGAGCGATCCGAGACGGCTCACGTTCAACAAGAGCACCGAGTCCTCGCCGCGCTGGTCACCCGACGGAAGACGCGTCGCGTTCGTCTCGGATCGGGCCGGGTCGCCTCAGATCTACATCATGAGCGCGAGCGGAGGAACGGCAGAGAGAGTGACGTATCAGGGTTCCTACAACACATCGCCGGATTGGTCTCCGAAGGGAGATCTCATCGCTTACACGGCGCGCGTCGAAGGCGTGTTCCAGATCCACACCGTCGACGTGAACACGAAGGAGGTGGTCAGGCTCACTACGGGCGGCGGGCACAAGGAGGATCCCTCCTGGGCCCCCGACGGTAGGCATCTCGTCTACAGCGTGAGGTCGGGAGGGAAGTCCGATCTCACCATGCTCGACATCTACGAGCTCGAACCATTGCAGCTTACCAGCGGTGGCGGTGATTACCTGAGCCCCGCGTGGACCCCCTAGGTCCTGAGCGCGCGGGAGCGTTGGCGAAGGAGGAATGCGATGCGGAGGATAGTCGTTCATCTCTCGATCGGGATCCTGATGGTGTGCGTCGCCCTCGCGATGCAGGGCTGTCCCTGCCCGCCGGAGGACGAGGAGCCGACGGCAGAGATGGCAGCGATGGGCGAGACGGATGCCCTGACCGGAGAGGACATTGCTCTGACCGACCCGCCGGAGGAGGTCATCTACATCGAGCCGACGACCCCCGAGTTCGAGACCATCTACTTCGAGTTCGACCAGTACAGGATCCGCGGCGCGGACGAGATGTCGCTCGGCCGGATCGCTTCGTACCTGAGGGAGCACCAGGACGTCCGCGTGATGATCGAGGGACACTGCGACGAGCGCGGGACGAACGAGTACAACATGGCGCTCGGGGAGCAGCGCGCGCTCGCGGCGCGGCGCTATCTCATCGGGCTCGGTGTGACGGCGGCTCGGCTGTCCACGATCAGCTACGGCGAGGAGCGTCCGATCGACCACGGCAGTAGCGAGGAGGCCTGGGCGACGAACCGGCGAGACGAGTTCACGGTATCGCAGTAGAGGTGTCGGACTCCTGCCAGGGGGGCCGGCGGGAGCGACCACCGGTCCGGGAGATCGTTACGGAGGCCGACAGGCAGGAGGTTGACGTATGAACTTGTTGTCGCGTTCGCGTGACGGGCGCGCTTGGGGGCGGCTGCCGGCGGCGCTCGGCACCGTCGCGCTTCTCGCTGCCCTCATCGGATCGACGCTCTCCGGCTGCGGCACCGGGGGGCTGGCGGTCAAGAAGGACATCTGGGAGGCGGAGGAGGACTTCGAGCGGAGGCAGACGAGCCTCTCCGAGAAGATCCTCCAGCTGGAGGGGCGGATCGCCGTTCTCGAGGAGGAGAACGCGGCTTTCCGGTACCAGATGGGCGAGCTATCCAAGCAGCTCGGCGAGCTGGACAGCGACTTCGCCCGGGGACTCGAGGCGCTCCGGGACGGACAGCAGCAGCTCGGGATCGAGCTCGAGGGCCGCATCGGCAACGTCGACGACGCGAGAGAGTCCGACCGCGACGATCTCGTCCAGCGGATGCAGATCGTGCTCGAGGAGGTCTCCGGAGAGAACGAGGCGCTCCGGGAAGAGCTGGCCGCCATCAGGAGCTCCGTCTCCGTCGGTTTCACACACACGGTTCAGAGGGGAGAGACCCTCGCGACGATCGCCGCGAAGTACGGCGTGACCGTCGCGGACATCGTCGCGGCGAACAGCATCACGAACCCCGACGTCATCCCCGTGGGCGCGGAGCTCTTCGTTCCCGAGAGGTGACGGCGTCCCGCGCGCCGACGGCGACTGCCTTCTGACCGGCGCCCTGCGACCAGCGACGTGAATCGGTCGGCATACGACGAGACCCTCCTCGGTCCTGAGGAGGGTCTTCTTCAATCAGGCCTTCTGCTCCGCGTCGGTCGTGCGGGATCGGGACGCTACGTCGGCGGCTCGAAGTCGAACGTCGGGTCGACCTCTCTCAGGTGCAGCGCCTGGTCGGCGAGCGTGGCCTTGAGATCCTCGGCGCCGGTCCTGAGCCACTCCTGGTAGGTGTCGAGGAACTCGTTCCGCATCCGCTCGATGATCTCGTCCCGCTCGATCGCTTCGATCGATCGGTCGAGGTGGAAGAGTTCGCCCGGCGAGTACCTCCGGATGAAGTCCATGTACTGGCCCCGGAGGAACGAGAGGATCTTCACGTAGTTGTCGATGCCATCGGAGAGCTTGTGCATGACGTCGGAGACCGCGTTCGTTCCCCGCCGCAGCTTGACCGCGTACGACGAGGCGAGCTCGTAGTACGCTGCGGCTCTCCCGATGTAGGTCTCCTTCGGGACGTGGAACGCGGCGAGCCGGTTGAAGTGGAGATCCTCGTAGCGGTCGAACACGGTGACCGAGAGGAGGAGGTAGTCGGCGTTCGCCTTGTAGATCCTGAAGCGATTGCGATCGTCGCCGCACTCGTCGATCATCCGGCGAAGATCCGCATCGCCGACGGCGATGCAGGACGACGTTCGCGCCAGGTACTTGGGGTCGACGTGAGCGTTCAGAAGGTGCGCGAGGTAGACGTTGACGTCTTCGTCGTAGAAGTCGGTGTTCGACTCGAGGCCGGTGTGGACGCGAGAGTGCAAGAGACAGTTGAGCATGAAGAAGTACGATGTCTGGACGTCGCTCCCGACATCGAGGGTCCGACGCGCACGTCGACGTCCCTGTGTGCGCGGGACGGCCTTCTTCGTGGTGCTTCGCTTCGGACGGTTTGGCATCTGCAGTTTCCGGTTGCTCCTTAAGGGCGGAAGTGATGAGGCCAGAAAAGCAAGTCCCGTGCCACGGGGGCCGTAGCGGTCCCGGCCGTGACGCGCGGCCGAGGGCGCGCCACTTCTCGTGCGTTCGTGTCATCGAAATGACGATCTGGTCGGGGGTTCGAGATGCAAGAAGCAAGCCACGAGGTGAACGGCGCCTCAACCTGCGCGATGGGCCGGTCGGAGGCGCGTTGCAGTTACTTCCTGACAACCGATTGATGTTGTGCGTGCCGAGAGCGGCAGGGGGTGAGCGATGAGAGTGGGGGCAGTTCAGTTCGCGCCGACGTTCGGCGACGTGCGAGGAAACCTCGAGCGCTGTCTGGCGCTCGTGTCGTCGGCGGACGCGGACCTCTTCGTGCTTCCGGAGCTGGCGCTCTCCGGGTACGTCTTCGAATCGCGGGAGGAGGCGGAGTCGCTCGCGCAGGATCCGGACGCGGAGGAGTTCGCGGCCCTCGCGAGCGCGGGCGCGGAGCGCGGCGCGGCGATCGTGGTCGGGTTCGCCGAGAGAGCAGGGGACTCCCTCTACAACTCCTCGGTTCTGCTCGCTCCGGACGGATCGCGGTCCGTCTACCGGAAGATCCATCTCTTCAATGACGAGAAGCGAATCTTCGACCCCGGCGACCGCCCGCCGGCTGTCGTGGACGTCGGGGGGGCGCGCCTCGGCATGATGATCTGCTTCGACTGGATCTTCCCGGAAACGGCCCGCACGCTGGCCCTTCTCGGGGCCGACGTCCTGTGCCACCCGGCGAACCTGGTACTGCCCTACTGCCAGCGCGCGATGGTCACGAGGTGCATCGAGAATCGGGTCTTCGCGGTCACCGCGAACCGGGTGGGGACCGAGGAGCGGGCAGGTCAGAGCTGGACGTTCACCGGCCAGAGCGAGATCGTGGCGCAGAGCGGGGAGATCCTCGCCAGGGCTGCGCCCGAGGGGGACGCCGTGATCGTGGCCGAGATCGCCCACGAGGAGGCCCGGAACAAGCTCGTGACGCCCGCAAACCACATTATCGAGGACAGGAGGCCGGAGCTGTACCGCCTGGGGTAGCGCCGCAGTGGCTCTCCGGGTGCAGCGGCCGGCCGCTGGGGGGCCCGCCCGCGGGGCGCCGCCTCGTCCCGTCCCCGCCGCCCTCCTGCAACCGTCCTGCGACCGGGCAGTTCTCGCGATTCCCTCTCTCACGCCGGCAGAATCCGCTGGCATGTTCCTTGCAAAATGGCAGAATGAAAGAGAAGCGTGTGCGGAGGTCGCACAGGTTCTCGCAGTCGTCATGGGCTGTCGAGCCGTGCCGGTTGTCCCGGTACGGCCTTTGAGGGGAACGCATGGAGCGGTCGGGTCCGAGCATCGAGGTCAAGATCGTGCTCCTGGTCGCGGTCGCGCTGCTCGTGCAGGACGGCGTGCTCGTGGCGATGTTCCGGCTCGGCGCGACGCCTCAGGCGATGATGATCGTCCTCGGCGCGATCCTCGTTCTCGCCCTCATCATCGCGGCGGTCTGGGGGAACACGGTCGCGCGCGCCATCCGCCGTCTGACCCGCGCCTGCTTCGTCGCGCGCCAGGGCGACGTGAACGTGCTGACCGAACTCCCGAGGACCGACGAGCTCGCGTCCCTCAACTCGGAACTCAACGAACTCATCATTCTCCTCAGGGACTGCGAGGTGACGCGGGCGGAGCTCTCTTCGAGCAGGAGCGTTGCCGACGCGCTCGAGGGCGCGGCGCCGGATCTCATGCGCGCGTCCCAGGAGCTCCTCGTCTCCCTGAAGGAGCTGCGCGAGGGCGCCTCGGCCGAGGTCGTGATTCTCCGGAAGATCGCCTCGTCGTTGAGCGATGCCCGCGTGCTGATCGAGCAGGTCATCCGGGATCCGCAGGGCGTCTCGACCGACGAGGACGTGGCGACGAAGCTCAAGTCACTGGGAACGCTCGCGAAAGAACTGGAACTTCTGGCGGACGAGGTGGTCGATGAGGTTGCCCGTCCCGACATCGACGAGGTCTCCCTGGCGCGGGCCGTGAACGGGATGCGGGATTCGGCGCGCACGATGACCGACGTGGCGTCACAGGCGGCCGTGCCGCTCGAGCGGCGGAGGGCCGACGTCCGGACGGTCTCCCGGTCGAGCGAACGGCTGCGGGCCGCGGAGGCGGAGGAGACCGACGGCGGCCGCGTGGCCGAGCTCATGGAGCGGAGCGCGGCGACGGGGCTGGGCGCAGCGACGAGGCTAGCTTCGGCTCTCAGGCGCCTCGGTGTCGTTCTCGAGGCGTACGGGCAGCGGCGCCGTCCCGGAGAGTAAGTTTACAGGACGGCCGCGACGACCAGCTAGCTCTTCGTTCAGGATCGACGGCGGGCCTTCTCTTCTCGCCGGACTCCCACTGACATGTGAACCGGATTGACGGCACGGGTGGTCTCACGACCGCGCTGGCCCGCCGCTCTTGGTACGACGGCGCTCCAAGCTCCGGCGGAGTCGGGTGTTACGAACGTCGTCCCGGCGCAGCCGTCGCATCGGCGCGCGCTGGCACGTCGGTTGCTCGAATCAGTGACGGCGAGTAAGGAGGGCCCGTTCGGGCCGAGGTTCCTGGGGGCGCTTCACGGCACTCAGGAGCCGTCCACGCGACAAGGGGGTCGGGGTCTGGCAGGCGGCGACGGTGCATGGGGCAGCACTGGCGCGGGGGCGGGTTGACGACGAAGGGTGCGCCAGACCAGTCCTCGACGCCCCGCGTTCCTGAGGAACGGCTGACATGGAGGACGACGGACGGGAGTTCCGCGAAGACGTCGAGCGCCTGAACGGGAACCTGCGTCCGGACCTCAGGTTCGCGGTCGTGGCGGACGGGACGGTCACGGGTGTTCTCGTCGTTGAGTTCGCGGGCGGGCGACGCCGGCGGGCCGATCATCCCGTTCTCATCGCCGGAGAACGGCGTCGACGCCTCCACTCGCTGGCCGCCTCGCTCGCCGAGTGCGCGATGTCGCTCGGTCTCGGAACCGGGATCTACCGACGCGGCGCGCTGCCGGCAAGTTCGTGCCGGCGACCGGCCTCGCGGTGACGCCCCGCGGTGACTGCCCTCCCGGTGAATCGCCTTGAGGCTTCCTTGATCCTGTGAGAGAATGCGGCGTCGGCGGATCGCCGTCCTCGGTGGCGGCGGGCTCCCGGCGTTTTCCATCCTCGGGCGGGCCGACGGCCACGGGTTCAAGGCCCGATCCCCGCCCTCGGTTCCCGTCCGGGAGGATCCGTGAGCGCCGCACTCGAGAAACTGGTCGACCGCTACGTCGCCGAGCTGGCAGAAGACAGCCCCGTCGCGGCAACGTTCATGGGCATCCACGAACGCGACGGCGAGCTGGGCGAGTTCGGCGCCGACGCGCTCGAGGGCGAGAACGCCCGGCGGAAGAAGCTCCTCGCCGAGCTCGAGCTCCTTCCGCTCGACGAGGCCTCACTCGACGCGCGGATCGACGCGGTCATCCTCCGCACGGCGCTCAAGGAATCGATCTTCGAGCACGAGGTGCTTCGCTCCTACGAGCGCTCTCCGGGCAGGTACGTCTTCGCCGGCCTCTCCGGCTGCAACATGCTCCTCATCCGCCGGTTCGCTCCCCTCGAGGAGCGCGCCCGATATCTCCTCTCGCGGCTGCGGCAGATCCCGGGCGTTCTCCTCGAGATGAGGAGGAACGTCAAGGACGTGCCGGCGGTCTTCGCGACGGTTGCCGCTGAAGGCGCGCGCGGCGGCGTGGTCTTCGTCGAGAGCGTCCTGCCGAAGCTCGGGGAGGAGGTCCCCTCGCTCGCGGCCGATCTGGAGAAGGCGGGGGCCGCGGCGGCCGCTGGGTTCGATGAGGCGGCCTCGTACCTCGAGAAGCTCGCGACGGAATCGCAGGCCCCGTTCCACGTCGGGACGGAGGCGTATGAGTGGATGCTGAGGGAACTCCATCTCCTCGACTTCGACAGCGAGGAGCTCCTGGCCGCGGGGCACGGGATCATCGCCCACACGAAGCTCTCGCTCGAGGAGGTCGCGCGCGAGATAGACCCCGGGAAGGACTGGCTCGAGGTTCTGGAGGACCTGAAGCGGGAGCACCCCGGGAAGGGCGATCTGAGGAAACGGTACGCGTCGGAGATGGCGCGGGCGCGGGACTTCGTGCGCGAGAACGACCTCGTGTCGATCCCCGAGGGCGAGACTCTCGAGGTCATCGACACGCCCGTCTTCTTCCGGAGCCTGCTTCCGTACGCGGCGTACATGCCGGCGGGACCGTTCGACGACGAGCAGCGAGGGTTCTTCTACGTCACGCCGGTCGACGAGGCGCTCTCCCCGGAGGAGCAGGAGCGGCAGCTCCGCGGGCACGGCGTCCACACGATACCCGTCATCGCCCTCCACGAGGGCTACCCGGGGCACCACCTCCAGATCTCGCGGGCGAACCGCGTGCCGCACACGATCCGGAGGATCACCTGGAGCACCGTCTACGGGGAAGGGTGGGCGCTCTACTGCGAGGAGATGATGCGGGACGCGGGGTTCTACACGAACGCTCCCGCACGGCTGTGCCAGCTCAAGGAGAGCCTGTGGCGGGCGGCGAGGATCGTCGTCGACGCCAGCCTCCAGCGCGGCGAGATGACGATCGACGACGCCATCGAGTTCATGATGCGCGAGGCGACCCTCGAGCGGGTCAACGCCACGGGGGAGGTGAAGCGCTACGCCGGGAGCCCGACGCAGCCGTCGAGTTACATGATCGGGAAGCGTGCGATCCTCGATATCCGGCGACGCTTCGAAGAGCAGGCGGGGTCCGACTTCGACCTCAAGACATTCCACGACCGCCTTCTCGGCCTCGGGAACATCCAGCCGGCGCTCGCGGAGGTCGCGCTCGGACTCGCCGGAGACGAGCGGCTCTAGGATCTCCGCCTCGGCCACAGAGAGGATCCCATGGTTCGCCGTGAGGTGCTGCCGAACGGTCTCACCCTTCTCGTCCGCGAGATGCGCACGGCGCCCGTCGTGGCGCTGAACCTCTGGGTCGCGGCCGGGTCGGCCGACGACCCCGAGGGACTCGGCGGCATCGCGCACTTCACCGAGCACATGATGTTCAGGGGGGACGACGGGGGGTCGTTCGTCGACCTGGCCCATGTGGTCCAGGGCGCCGGGGGCTACCTGAACGCGCAGACCGGGTGCGACCACACGCTCTACTACCAGGTCGTCCCGTCCGCGCGGTGGACGGAGGTTCTGGAGGCGCAGTCGGTCGCGGTCGGATCGCCCGTCTTCGACCGCGACGAGGTCGAGCGCGAGCGGGCCGTGATCGTGGAGGAGGCGAGAAGCGGCGAGAACGATCCCGGGACGTTCGCGTGGCGCCGGCTCATGGAGACGTCGTTCGTCCGCCACCCGTGCCGGCGTCCGGTCGTCGGAACCGAGGAGAGCCTCTCCCGGGTCACGGTCTCCGATCTCGAGCGCTTCCACCGGGAACGCTATGCCCCCGGGAACCTCATCGAGGTCGTGGTCGGGGACGTCGATCCAGACGAGGTCGTGGCCCGCGCCCGGGAGCTCCTCGGGAGGATCCCGGCTCGCGACGGCGCGCCCCCGGTGACGGCCGAAGAGCCTCTTCAAGACTGCCTCAGAGCCACGAGCTTCGCGGGAAGGCTCGAACAGTCCTACCTGGCGATTGCCTTCCACACCCCCTCGGTCCTGCACCCGGACATCCCCGTCCTGGACGCGCTCTGCGGCCTCCTCGGCATAGGCAGGAGCTCACGCCTCAGGAAGTCGCTCCAGGTCGGCAAGGGCCTCGTGAGCGACGTGAGCGCGTTCGTCGCCGCCCACCGCGACGTCGGGATCCTCTCGGTGCGCGCGATCGTCCCGGAGGGCGTCCCCGTGGACCGGGTCGTCGAGGAGACCTTCAGCGAGATCGAGGCGCTCCGGAGCGCTCCAGCCGGTTCGGCGGAGATGGAGAAGAACATCACGCGGCTCGAGGCCGGGTACGTTCTCGAGCACGAGACGGCCGACGCGATCGCTCACAGCATCGGTCTCTTCCAGACGTTCGGAGACTACCGCTACGCCTCGGAGTACGTCGACCGCCTCGCGGCGGTGACGGCCGACGACGTTCTCAGGGTAGCCCGCGAGTACCTCCGCCCGGAGCGGGCGACCGTTGTGAGCTACCATCCTGAGGACGCTGGAAGCCCGGTAGGAGACCGGGCGGAGCACGTGAGCGCGCTCCTCGGGCGGGTCTCCGCGGCCGCTGGGCCCGTGGTCCGCGAGGAGGGGCGCCCCTTCCGCGCGGCGAGCGGATTCACGAGGCCGACGATCCTGATGGAGAGGGCGTCGTTCGACTGCCGGCGGGGTGAGCTCTCGAACGGCGCGTCGCTCGTCGTCTGCCAGTCTCCCGCGCTCCCGATCACGTCGATCGCCCTTGGCTTCCGCGGCGGGTTCACGAGCGAGCCCGACGACACTCTCGGGATCACGTATCTGATGCAGAAGCTGGTCGTTCGCGGCACGCGGAGCCGCACGGCGGACGAACTCGCCGATGACACTGAGGGCCTCGGGACGTCGATCGCGACGTCGGTCGACCGCGACGGCTTCGGTCTCGGGTTCACGGTCCTCTCGAAGCACTTCGGCCGCGCGTGCAGCATCCTCGCGGAGGTCGTGACCGAACCAGCGCTGCCGGAGGAGCAGCTCGACCGCGTCCGGAAGGAGATCGTTGCCGAGATCGGTGAGATCGAGGATCGACCTCTCAGACGCGCGCTCCGCCTTCTGCTGCCGCTCATCTTCCCGGGACATCCGTACGGCAGGCCGCTCCGGGGCGAGCCTGAGACGCTCGGCTCGATCACGCGTGACGCCGTCGTCGACTGGCGTCGACGCGGATACGCGGCGGAGGAGCTCGTCGTGTGCGTCGCCGGCGACCTTCCGGAGAGCGCCGTGCGGAACGAGCTCGAGGACGCGTTCTCAGGGATGGGTCGAACAGGCTCGCCGGCGGTCGGCGCGGGACCGGCCTCACGCCCTGTGGGTCGCGTCGAAGAGAGGGCACCCGGGAAGGGACAGTCGACCGTCGTGCTGGGATTCCCGGGCCCGGCGGTCGGCGATGCGGACTCGGTCGTCGTCCGCTTCCTCGGGAGGGCGATCTCGATGATGGGGGGGCGTTTGTGGCAGGCCCTGCGGGAGAGGCCGCCGAACGCGTACGTCGTTGGCGCCTCGCCGCTCCTCCTGCGGACCGGCGGGTCGTTCATCGCGTACGCGACCGCGCCACCGGGCCAGGAGGAGGTGGCCGTCGAGGCGTTCCTCTCCGAGTTCCGGGGTCTGCGCGAACGGGGGCTCGAAGAGGAAGAGCTCGCGAGGGCGAAGCGCTGTTTCGCGGGCACGCTCGAGATCGCGATGCAGCGGGGCGCCGCACGGGCTGCGAGCTACGCGATGGCGGAGGTCCTCGGCGTCGGGTACGAGCACGTCCTGAGGATGCCGGAGGCGGTCAGGCGCATCTCGAACGACGACGTGATCGAGGTCGCGCGGCGCCACCTCGACGACAGGAGGGGCATCGCCGCTGTGATCCTCCGCGCGGAGTAGCGGCGCGCCTGCGGCAGAGGCACGTGGAAGCAGCCACACACGACACGAATCGGCCGGCGTCACCGCCGGCCGATCGTTCGTTCTGCGTCGAGTGTTGCTCCGCGATGGCTACCGTTTGCCGGGCTCCTTCCCGTCGCGCGTCTTCACGGGTGCCCGTTCCACGGCACCCTCCTCCTCCGCACGCTGTCTGGTCTCGAACTCGCGGGCGTCCTGAAGCGCGGCGTCGAAGTCCTCCGGCGCCTGGCGTCCCCAGAGTTCGAGCAGGTTGGTGAGCTTCTGCTCCTCGCCGAGCTGCTGGTAGATCGTTCCCAGCGGGGCGTAGACCTCTCCGCGCCCGGGTTCCTTCGCGAGCGCCACCTCGTACGCCTCCATCGCGTCCAGGTAGTACGGACGGGCTTCCTCGGACTGCTGGTCGCGTTCGAGCTTCTCGGCGATCATGAGGTTCACTCCGGCGTACCGGATCCAGCTCTCGACCGGCTCGGGCTGCGAGGCGACGAGGCGTGTCACGATGGGGAGGGCCCGCTCCGGATCGTGGAGCCGTATCGCGTAGATGGCGACCAGGCCGTTCAGCGCAGGGGCGTAGTCGGGCGCGAACTTGAGGCCGATCTCGTAGAGCCTGACTGCCTCGTCGACGTCCGGAGGGACCTTCTGCATGGCCTTGAAGGCCAGCCGGGAGAAGCCGGCGGCGTAGTTCGTCACGAGCCGGGTCGTCGTGGCGGGCTTGTAGATCTCGTCCATGACTCGCCAGCCGTCATCGACGTCGACCAGACTGTCGTATCGGTAGTTCTCGAAGATGTTCTCGTATGTCTTCTCTTCGTTGACCTGGTGGCGCTCCGTCGTCTGCACCAGGCGGAATGCCATCCCCTCGAGCTCGAGGTTGTCGTAGTACCCCATGAAGTCGTCGACCGTCACAGCGAAGTAGACGGGGCGGTTCCAACCGTTGCTCCGGATGATGTCGTGCAGCGCGATGTCCCTCAGGGTCACGAGCGTCAGCTCATCGGTGTCGGGATCCCTCACCCAGTAGGGCCGCATCTTCTCGATCTGGTCAAAGGTGAGGCTCGTCGGGAGGCCGCGCTCCTTGAGCTGCTTGATGTACCAGTTGATCTGGATGAGTGACAGGTTGACGATCTCCACGTCCGGACGCACGCCCTCGACCTGCTGGAGGTACCAGAGCGGGAACGTGTCGTTGTCGCCGTTCGTGATGAGGATGGCATTCTCGTCGAGAAACTCGATCATGTTGCGGCCGTAGTAGTAGGCGACGTAGTTGTCGCTCCGGTCCATGACGTGGAAATTGCTGGCGAGGGGGACCAGCGAGAAGATGATGAGCGCGACTGCGAGAACGTACCGGTACGACTTGCCGAGCCCCTTCGCCCACTCGACGATCGCCCCGGCTCCGATCCCCATCCAGAACGCCAGCCCGAGGTACGAGGGAACCCAGAAGTACTCCCTGGTCCGCACCTCGTGGTCCGAGATGTTCATGTAGAACAGAAGGCCGATCGACGAGAGCGCCGCGGCCACGATCATCATGGCGAACGTCCTCTTGTCGCGGCGCGCGTGCGCGATCGTTCCCCAGACGGAGAGGAGGAGAGGGCCGGCGGCCAGGAGCGGCCGGATGGCGAACTGCGGCCTGTAGTAGCTCCAGAGGATCGAGAACTGGTTGGAGAACGGCGTTCGACGCGGGAAGAACCGCATCGGCTCGTACTGCTTCCTCCGCATCACGTCGAGGACGAGCTTCCACGTGTGCGGATCGGACTCGTTGATGGCGGGCTTCAGGCGGGCCCGGATGAGGAGGTACGCGTGCACCGAGAGCGCGATCACCGCGAGGACGACCGTCGCGAGGACGATCCTCGCGGGGATCTCGGGACGATCGATCGTGCCGTTCTGAAGGAGGCGGACGAACCCGTAGATCGACGCTCCCGCCACGAGCACTGTTCCGAAGAACCAGCCCGCTCCGGCGCTGCCGTAGTTCGCGACACAGGCGAAGAACAGGATGAGCTGCGTTGCGCCGACGCCCCACAGGAGCGCGGGGGGGAGCATCGCCGGATGCTGCTTCGACGGCTTGCCCTCCCTGATCGCCCTCTTCCTCTCCTGTCGGCTCCGCGGGGCCTTGGCCTCGGGCCAGAACGCGGGTATGGCGTAGAAGACGGTGATCACCAACCAGAGGATCCAGAGCCCGAACGCACCGTAGATGTATCCCTTCGAGAGAAGCGTGAAGCCGAGGACGAACGGGAGGCCGAGCAGCACGGTCCCGATGTAGTTCTTCTCGAAGAAGATGATGAAGAGCAGGAACGCCGGGGCCCACAGGAGGCAGCCCATGTGGACGCCGACCGCTAACGCGAGCACGTAGATGACGAGATAGATGATCCGCCTGTCGCGCGGCGCCTCCTTGAGCTCCGACCACCTGAGAACGAGCCACAGCGTGAGCATCATGACGAATATGTTCGTCGCGTAGACCTCGGCCTCGAGCGCGTTCTCCCAGAAGCTGAACGAGAAGGCCGTGAAGAGGCACGCCGTGACGCCGGCGACGTACGTGGGGAGCCCGTCCCCGAACGACGTGATTTTCCCCTGCCACCTCTTCGCCATCTTCGCGATGATGAAATAGAGGACCGCGATGGCCAGGGCCGCGGTCAGAATCGACTCGAAGTTGATCGCTCTCGCGACGTTCGGGAAGGGGAGGAGCCCGAACAGACGCGTGATGAGTGTGTAGACGGGCGATCCCGGCGGGTGCCCGACGCCCAGCGTGTAGCCGACCGCGATGAACTCGCCGTTGTCCCAGAAGGCGACGACGGGAGCGGTCGTCAGGAGGTACGTCAGGAACGCGAAGCCTCCGAGCGACCATCCTATGATCCGGTTCGTTCTCTCATGCTGGTACATCGAGTCCTCTCTAGCTCCCGCTGCCTTCCGGTTTGTCGGGATAGAGGAGCTGCGTCAGCTTCTCCTTGAGCACTGCGTGGGAGAGCCCTCTTGAGATCTGTCCCGACAGAGCGAGCGAGATCTCCCCGGTCTCCTCCGAAACCACGATGACCACGGCGTCGGTCTCCTCGGTCAGTCCGAGGGCGGCCCGATGTCTCATCCCGACCGTGTGGACGAAATAGGAGTTCTGCGAGAGCGGCAGCGTGCAGCCGGCCGCGATGATCCGGTTCCCTCTGACGATCACCGCGCCGTCGTGGAGCGGCGTCAGGGGCGTGAAGATCGAGACGAGCAGGCTCGACACGATCGGGGCGTCGAGGATGACGCCCGTCTGGTAGTAGTTGGTCAACGGGGCCGTTCTCTCCATGACGATGAGCGCGCCGGTCTTCTTCTGCGACATCGACTTGATCGCCGCGATCAGCGAGTCGATGGCTTTGCTCTCCTCGATCTTGACGAAGGGACGCAGGAAGCGGCTCTGGCCGAGCTGGCCCAGGATCCTCCTGAGCTCCTCCTGGAAGAGGATCACGAAGATGATGACCCACACGCCCTTCAGACCGGACATCACCCAGTTCAGCGCGTCGAACTGGAGCCAGCGCGCGATGAACCCGATGACGAAGATCAGGAAGAGCCCGACGAGCATCTGGAACGCGCGCCTGCCCCTCAGGATCAACAGGAGCTGGTAGACGACGAACGCGACGATCGCGATGTCGAGAATGTCGACCAGGATTCTCCAGCCGGACATGATTCGGTTCACTCCTCGCCGGGGTCACGGCAATACCTTCCCCGGTCGGGCTAAGCCGGGGAGGCGAGACAGGCTTCGACCATCCTCACGGCGCGCACGACCGGCTTCACGTCGTGCACCCGCAGTATCCGCGCGCCCTGCGCCACCGCGTACGCTGCGGTCGCCAGAGTCCCCTCGAGCCGGTCCTCGATCGGCAGGTCGAGCACGCGCCCGATGAACCCCTTCCTCGAGGGACCGATGAGTACCGGTTTCCCCAGGACGGCGAGCTCGGGCAGCCGCCTCACGATGGCGAGGTTGTGCTCCGTGGTCTTCCCGAACCCCAGTCCGGGGTCCACGACGATCTGGTCCTCGCCGATCCCGGCGGCCGCGGCCCTCTCGATGGCCGCCTTGAGGAAGAGCGTGATCTCTCCCATGAGATCGTCGTACCTCGGGTCCTGCTGCATCGTATCGGGGGTCCCCTGCATGTGCATGAGGATGCAGGCCGCGTCGAATCGCGAGGTCACCTCTGCGATGCGGGGTTCCCCGCTCAGAGCCGTGATGTCGTTCACGATCGATGCACCCGCCTTCAGGGCCTCCTCGGCGACGTGCGACCTGTACGTGTCGATCGAGATCGGACCCTTCCACTCCTCGTGGAGCCGCTCGACCAGAGGGATGATGCGCTTGAGCTCTTCCTCCTCGAGGATCGGGCTCGAGCCCGGCCGCGACGACTGCCCGCCGATGTCGATCATGTCGGCGCCGTCGTCGATCATCTGGAGCGCGTGGTCGAACGCCGCGCTCGGCCGGTGGTAGAGGCCTCCGTCCGAGAAGGAGTCGGGCGTGACGTTCAGGATCCCCATGACGTGGACGCGCGCGCCCAGATCGAGGCTGTGGCCTCTCGCCCTGAGGACGGTTCGCCGCCTCGGTTCGAGTGAAGCGAGGAGCGCCTCGACCTCCTTGCCGAGCTCCGAGAGGCCGAACGGCTGGCCCGCGAGCTTCCCGGCGAGATCTCTCATCTGCGCGCGCGTTCCCATGAGGATCACGTCGCTCGAATCGATCTTGTGTGTCAGGACGTCTCTCGCGACGGCCGCGTCGCCTCCGATGGAGAGCATCTGCTGCTTGAGGATGTGCGCGGCCGGGACGCACGCGCCGGCCACCTTCACGGCGAGCATCTGCGCCTTCCCCGACATTGCGCGTATCCCGCCCTCGGAGACGCCGATCGCCGCCATCTCGCGGGCCGCGTCGTCCAGGGATCGGATGAGAAGAACTCGTGGAGAGAGAACGTCGGCCATCGGCTACCTGTCTTTGCCCGTCTGCTATCCGTCGGTGGAGTTTCCGTCTTTCTGCGGGGAAGAACCCTCGCTCTTCTCGGCGTGCCTGCTCTCGCCGAAGAGCTCGTCGAGCTCGGCGCCGGTCAGCGTCTCGCGTTCGAGGAGCGCCTCGGCCAGCAGGTGCAGCTTGTCCATGTTCTCCGAGAGAAGGCGGCGCGAGCGCTTCATCGCCCAGTCGATGAGACCCCGAATCTCCTCGTCGATGAGCACGGCGGTGGCTTCGCTGTACTCCTTCACGCGCCCCATCTCGCGACCGAGGAAGATCTGGTGATCCTCCTTGCCGAACGAGACGGGGCCGAGCTTCTCGCTCATGCCCCACTCGCAGACCATCCTCTTGGCGATCTCCGTAGCGTAGTCGATGTCCTGTGCCGAGCCCGTCGTGATCTCCTTGAGGGCGAGCTCCTCGGCCGCCCTTCCGCCGAGAGCGTGCGTGAGCGTGTCGAGCCAGTACTGCTTCGCGTAGTTGTGGCGCTCGTCGACCGGGAGGAAATGCGTGACGCCGAGAGCGTGACCGCGGGGGATGATCGTCACCTTGTGGATCGGATCGGTGCCCGGAATGAGCCACGAGACGAGCGAGTGCCCGCCCTCGTGATAGGCGGTGGTCCGAATCTCCTCTTTGGTCAGGATCACGCTCTTCCGCTCTATGCCGAGCATGATCTTGTCCTTCGAGTCGTCGAAGTCGTCCATCCCGACGGCCGAGTGTCCCCGCCTCGCTGCGAGGAGAGCCGCCTCGTTGACGAGGTTCGCGAGGTCGGCGCCCGAGAGACCCGGCGTGCCGCGGGCGATGATCGCGAAGTCGATGTCGTCGGCGAGCGTAACCTCGCGCGCGCTCACTTCGAGGATGCCCTTCCGGCCCTGAAGGTCCGGGCGGTCGACGAGGATCTGGCGGTCGAACCTGCCCGGTCGCAGGAGCGCCGAGTCGAGAACGTCCGGGCGGTTCGTCGCGGCGAGGAGAATCACCCCCTCGTTCGACTCGAACCCGTCCATCTCGACCAGAAGCTGGTTCAGCGTCTGCTCGCGTTCGTCGTGGCCGCCGCCGAGGCCGGCCCCGCGCATGCGGCCGACGGCGTCGAGCTCGTCGATGAAGATGATGCAGGGCGCGTTCGCCTTCCCCTGCTCGAAGAGATCGCGGACCCTGGCTGCCCCGACGCCGACGAACATCTCGACGAAGTCGGAGCCGCTGATCGACAGGAACGGCACGTTCGCCTCGCCCGCGACGGCTCGGGCGAGAAGCGTCTTACCGGTTCCGGGAGGTCCGATGAGGAGGGCGCCCTTGGGAATCTTCCCGCCGAGCCGCTGGAACTTCCGCGGCTCGCGGAGGAACTCGACGATCTCCTCGAGCTCGACCTTCGCCTCCGGGAGTCCCGCGACGTCGTCGAACGTGACGTTCGGGCGGTCCTCGGTGAGGAGACGGGCGCCGCTCTTCCCGAAGCTGAAGGCCTTGCCGGGCCCGCCACCGCCGCGCATCGAGCGCATGATGAAGATCCAGAACGCGACGATCACCGCCAGCGGCAGGATAGAGAAGAGGACGCCGCCCCAGTTCGTCGTCGGGGGGAGGCCGGCGATTTCTGCGCCGGGGTTCTTCTCCGCGATGATGCCGATGAGATCCGGATCCTCGACGGGAAGCCACGTCTTGAACTCGAAGAACTGAACCTCGCGGTCGCCGTCGAGGAGGGTCGTCGGCGAGCCGAGCTCGCCCTTGACCTCGCGGTCGACGATCTCGACGCTGGAGATGTTGCCGGCCTCGACCTCGCGCATGAACTGCGTGTAGGTGATCTCGATTTCGCTCTGGCGGCTCTGCAGGAAGAGCTGGAACGCCATGATGGCGAGAAAGATGAAGATCACCCACGCGAAGAGCGGCTGCCGCGCGCGCGACTGCGGGGTGAGCTTCCTGTGAAGCTTGTCACCCTTGCCGCGGCGGTCGCCCACGCGGCGCCGATCGTCGCGGCCGCGCTTGGGCTCCTCGGGCTTGTTCGTTTCTGCGAAGGGAAACCTCATGGGCTCCTCGTGCCCCGCACAACCTCTCGGGGCTAGGGGATCTCCTCGTCCTCAAGGACCGCGATGTGCGGCAGGTTCCTGTACTGCTGAGCCAGGTCGAGCCCGTAGCCGATCACGAACTTGTTCGGGATCACGAACCCGACGTAGTCGAGGTTGAGCTCGACCTCCCTCCGGCCGCGCCTGTCGAGGAGCGAGCAGATCCTGACGCTCTTCGGGTGGCGCGTCTCGAGGTTGTCGATGATGTAGCTCAGAGTGTGTCCCGTGTCGACGATGTCCTCGACGATGAGGACGTGGCGGCCCTCGATGCTCTGGGAGAGGTCCTCCAGGATCCGGACGATTCCGGAGCTGTCGGTCCCGTTCCCGTAGCTCGACACCTCCATGAAATCGATGCGGATCGGGATGTCGATGGCGCGGATGAGATCGGCCAGGAAGACGACGCCGCCCTTCAGGACGTTCACGAGGACCGGCGGGTCGTCCCGGTAGTCGTCCGAGATGAGAGCGCCGAGCTCGATCACCCGGTCCTTGATCTGTGCCTCAGTGAGAAGGACCTTCCCCAGTTCCAGAGGGCTCCTCCAGGTACCGTGCCCTGACCGCAAGGACTCTTCGCGTCTCATTCGTGACCGCCGCCGTCGCCGAGCGCCTGACGCCAACCGCCCACAGGATCGATTCGCGGTCGCAGAGAATCGGGACCGCCGAGCGGATGCTCCAGGGGATCTTCGCGTCTATGAAGAGCTCCTTCAGGCTCTTCGTGCCGTCCATTCCGAACGGTCGGAAGCGATCTCCCTCCTTGCGCGGACGAACGGTGACGGGAGCCCGGATCTCGTCCCAATCGAAGAAGGCCTCCTCGTCGCCGGAGGCCTCGGGTGGGGTCGAGAGCGCCTCTCGGGGGAGAATCTCGGCGGTGATCGCCAGCGCCGCCTCCTCGAAGGTCGCCGTTCCCGGAACCTCGAGCTCCACGGAAGGGATCGAAGGGGGTCCCTCGCCGTGTGACACGACCAGCCGGCCGTGTTCGAGCCGCCCCCGGGCGCCGTCAGGAAGCTCGACGGAGGTCCCGACCTCGCCCCTTCTCAAGAGCTCCAGGAGGTTCTCGACGTGCCGGAACCCGAGCGGCGGAAGGTCGGGGCGCAGGGACTCGAAGAGCCTCCGAAAAACGCTCCTCTGCGAAGCTTCATCGTAGTCAGTCAGTTTCGCCAAATCAAGGACAAACTGCCCCACGGTGGCGCGTTCGACGACCTCGGGGAGCGCGAGATCGGTCGCCCGCTCGAGGTGGGCGGCGACGTCGGTCATGATCGTCCCGAGGTTGACGAGCGAGCGGCGGATGCCCGGGTTGTACGCCTCGAGGACGGGGAGGAGCTCGTTCCTCACGCGGTTCCTCGTGTACTTCGAGTCGAGGTTGCTCTCGTCGGTCCGGTACGGGAGTCCCTTCTCGGAGAGGTGCCCCTCGATCTCCGAGCGCCAGATCCGGATGATTGGGCGGATGATCGTCCCGCCGCGCTTCGGCGGGATGCCGGCGAGTCCGTCCGGACCGGCGCCGCGGATCACCCTCATGAGGACGGTCTCCGCCTGGTCGTCGGCGTTGTGCCCCGTGGCGATGCGCTGGCAGTACTCGAGCTTCGACGTCTTGACGAGGAACTGGTAGCGGAGCATGCGCGCCGCGTCCTGCGCCGACATCGAGCGGGAGAGGAGGAAGCGCGGGACGCTGATCTCCTCGCAGATGCAGGGGAGGCCGAGGCCGTCAGCGACCTCCCTCACGAACTCGGCGTCCTCGCGCGATTCCTCGCCGCGGAACCCGTGATCGAGGTGCGCCACCTTGACCCCGAACCCGAGTTCCTCCCGGAGCTCCGTGAGGACGTGGAGCATGAAGACGGAGTCGGGACCGCCGGAGACCGCCGCGAGGACGGTGTCACGGGGCGAGACCATCCCGTATCGCCTGATCGTGTCGCGGACTGTCGCGATGAGGTTCGTCATCGGTGCGTTCCACGCGGAGCGTCCCGGGAGCCCGGCTCCCGACGCCGCGGAGGCAAGAAAAACGGCCCTCCGGCGACCAGCAGGAGGGCCGTACCTGGTAGCGGTGCAGGGACTCGAACCCCGGACACACGGATTATGATTCCGTTGCTCTAACCAGCTGAGCTACACCGCCGTTATCTCTACTCGAGTGGGGCGTGCGCCCGGCCTACTGCCATGACTGAGAACAGGATAGCCCGCCCGGGGGCGTCCGTCAACGGCGAACCCGTCCAGGACTAAACGGAGCCTGCTCTTTGCTCCATAGTTGATTCGCGGTCAGAGGCGTGGTATAAGTGCATGAATGCGCCCCGTGCCGGCGCCTCAGCCTACTGACGTCCGGTCGGATCGGCCTCAGCGAGAGATGGCAGGTGGAGACCACGGCTCTCACTCCGGAGCAGGGAGCAGCCGAGCGGCTCCTGACCCGCGACCGATTCCCGACAACGGCCAGGGGCGAGTACGTTAAGGAGTTCAAGCCGATGAAGGAGCGGTCCTCGCTACCGGTTGTGCTGATCGGGCTTCTTGCCGCGGTGCTGCACACCCCCGGGCTCCTCATCCCCCTGTGGGGGGACGGGCTCCATGGCGTCTACATGGCAGCGCTCAGTTTCCGGGATCCGTCGAGACTCCTGTCTCCATGGATGGGTGGCGCGTTCAGGCTGCTTCCGAAGCTCGTGATGATGGGCGTGCTTGCCGCGGGGGGCGTTCGGGGCTGGCCCTTTTATCTCGTCGTCATCCTCCTCCACGGAGTCTGCGCCGTGTACGTCGCTCGCCTCGGGGAGAAATGGAGCGCCTCGCGCCTGGTGGGACTGTGGGCGGGCGCGCTCTTCGCGGTGGGCTTCGGATCCTACGGGAAGGCGGTGTACTCTAGCACCAACGTCACGATGCTGCTTTCGCTCACGCTGCTGCTGGTCTCGCTCGACATGTTCTGGAGTGGACGGCGAACGTCCGCGTTGGTGTTCTTCATCCTGGCGGTCGCCTCACACGAAGTCGCTGTCGTGGCGCCCGCCTTGATCCCATTCATGATTCTCCTGAGGGATCGCGAGCACGGAGTGCCCGAGACAGCTCTGCCCAGACGGCGCGGCTGGACGCAGAACGCGAGCAGGATCCTGGGAGCGGCACTGATCGTCCTCGTGCTCCTGGGTTTCCTTCCGGGGGCTCTCGGTCAGTTCTGCCGCACCGAAGTGGGGATGAGCGGGTTCATGCTTGTCCCTGTCAACCGTGGAAGCGCCGCGGCGGCCGGGGCCGGACCCGCGTGGATGGACTTGGTGGACGCCCTCGCGCGGAGTCGCTTCTGGATCGGCGCTGCCGTCGCGCTCTTCATCATGTCGTCGCTCCGCAGACGGTGCCCGCTTCGTGCCCTGTCCGCCGCCTGGATCTACCTGTTCCTGGTCCCGTCGGTCGTCCTGATGCTCTTGTGGGGGGGGGACTGGTGGGAACGGAGGTACCTGTACGTCCCGGCGGTCGGCGCGTGTCTTCTGGCGTCCAGCCTGATCCTGCGCGTGCACCAGAGGTCCCGCGCGCGCGCCTTCGCCCTTCTGACCTTGCTCGTCATCTGGAGCCTCTCGCTTGGCATCCTCACCTGGCACAAGGTCCTCGCGGATAGCCTTGACCCGCAGCAGGTTTACCAACGAGAGGAGTACTTCGCGAAGATGGGGCAGCTGAACCCTCGCTGGGGACCACCGGCGGACTAGGAGCCCGTGTGGTCACGGACCGCGCTCCGGCCGACGAGAACCTCGCCCGCGGAGACCCACGCCCCCGCTCAACTACCGCACGGAACCTCGGAGACAGTGACCGAATGAAGCCTCGTGGCAGCAGCCCTCGAGACGCCCGCCGCATTGCGCGGAGCGGCATGCGGGCATGGAATGCGACCAAAATGGCCTTCCTGCATCATAACCGTTGAACCTTCGTTGCCGGGAACCTAGGCTGTATCGTCGGGCGAGAGGCCCGCACCCGGCGACGGGGGTCGACGTACGAAGGAGGGTGAGACAAGACATGAGACTGGACAGATTCACACTGAAGGCGCAGGAGGCGGTTCAGGCCGCCCAGACGCTCGCGCTCGAGAAGCACCACCAGGAGGTCACGCCGGAGCATCTGCTCCACTCGCTCATCGAGCAGCACGAGGGGATCGTGATCCCGATCCTCCAGAGGCTCGGGTCCGACGTGTCGTCGATCCGGTCGAGGCTCGACGAGGAGATAGCCAGGGTGCCCGAGGTCTACGGGGCCGCCGGGGAGGCGTACGCGTCCCCGGTCTTCCAGTCGGTCCTCGGGGCCGCGTGGACCGAGGCGCAGCAGCTCAAGGACGAGTACGTCTCGACCGAGCACCTGCTCGTCGCCATCTCCGAGGAGAAGGAGGCGCCGGCCGGCGCGATCCTGCGCGAGTTCGGCGCGACGCGCGAGAACATCTTCAAGGTCCTGGTCGACATCAGGGGCTCTCAGCGCGTGACCGACCAGAGCCCCGAGGAGAAGTACCAGGCGCTGGCGAAGTACAGTCGCGACCTCACGGATCTGGCGAGGGCGGGGAAGCTCGATCCTGTGATCGGGCGGGACGACGAGATCCGGAGGGTCATTCAGGTGCTCTCCCGCAGGACGAAGAACAACCCCGTCCTGATCGGCGAGCCCGGCGTGGGGAAGACGGCGATCGTGGAGGGCCTCGCCCAGCGGGTGATCGCGGGCGACGTCCCGGAGAGCCTCAAGAACAAGCGCATCAACGCGCTCGACCTGGGCGCCTTGATCGCCGGATCGAAGTACCGCGGCGAGTTCGAGGATCGGCTGAAGGCGCTTCTCCGTGAGATCGAGGAGTCCGAAGGGGAGATCATCCTCTTCATCGACGAGATGCACACGCTCGTCGGGGCGGGCGCGGCCGAAGGCTCGGTCGACGCGTCGAACATGCTCAAGCCTGCGCTCGCGCGCGGCATGCTCCACGCCGTGGGGGCGACGACGCTCGACGAGTACCGCAAGCACATCGAGAAGGACGCGGCGCTCGAACGGCGGTTCCAGCCGGTCTACGTCGGCGAGCCGTCGGTGGAGGACTCGATCGCCATCCTCCGCGGACTGAAGGAGCGCTACGAGGTTCACCACGGCGTCCGGATCCAGGACGCGGCGCTCGTGGCGGCGGCGACGCTTTCGCACCGCTACATCTCCGACCGGTTCCTGCCGGATAAGGCGATCGATCTCATGGACGAGGCCGCCTCCAAGCTCCGGATCGAGATCGACTCGATGCCGCTCGCGCTCGACGAGATCGAGCGGCGCATCGTGCAGCTCGAGATCGAACGGCAGGCCCTCAAGAAGGAGAAGGACGAAGCGTCGAAGGAGCGCCTCGAGAAGCTCGTGGGGGAGCTCGCCGATCTCAAGGAACGGTCGGGCGAGATGAAGGTCCACTGGCAGAACGAGAAGAGCGCCATCAAGTCGATCCGCGACACGAAGGCTGCGATCGAGGAGACGAAGGTCGAGTACGAACGCGCCGAGCGGCAGGGAGACCTGAACCGCGCGGCGGAGCTCCGGTACGGGACGCTCACCGAGCTCGAGAAGAGGCTCGAGGGTGAGAACGCGAAACTCGCCGAGCTCCAGAAGGACCAGCAGATGCTCAAGGAGGAGGTCGACGAGGACGACATCGCGGCCGTCGTGTCGAACTGGACGGGAATCCCGGTCACGAGGATGCTCGAGGGCGAGAGGGAGAAGCTCCTGACGATGGAGGACCGGCTTCGAAGCAGGGTCGTCGGGCAGGACGACGCGCTCCACGTCGTCTCCGACTCCGTGCGTCGCGCGCGGGCCGGCCTCCAGGATCCCCGCAGACCGATCGGTTCGTTCATCTTCATGGGGCCGACCGGCGTCGGGAAGACGGAGCTCGGACGCGCGCTCGCGGAGTTCCTCTTCGACGACGAGGACGCGATGGTCAGGATCGACATGTCCGAGTTCATGGAGAAGCACTCGGTCGCGCGCCTGATCGGCGCGCCCCCTGGCTACGTCGGCTACGAGGAGGGTGGCTACCTCACCGAGGCCGTCCGGCGGCGGCCCTACTCGGTCGTCCTGATGGACGAGATCGAGAAGGCGCATCCGGAGGTCTTCAACGTGCTCCTTCAGATCCTCGACGACGGCCGGCTCACCGACGGGCAGGGGAGGACGGTCGACTTCACGAACACGATCGTCATCATGACCTCGAACGTGGGAAGCCACTGGATCGAAGAGCTCGGGGGCGAGAACCCCGAGGAGATGCGGAACCGCATCATGGAGGCTCTTCGCGCACAGTTCCGTCCGGAGTTCCTCAACAGGATCGACGAGATCGTGGTCTTCAACTCTCTCTCGCTCGACGAGATCAAGGCGATCGTCGACATCCAGCTCGGGCGCCTGAAGGCGCTCCTGGCGGAGCGGAAGATGGACGTCGAGCTCTCGGAGGCGGCGAAGGAGATGATCGCGAAGGAGGGCTTCGACCCGGTCTACGGCGCGAGGCCCCTGAAGCGGGCGCTCCAGCGGGAGATCCAGAACCCGCTCGCCGTCAAGATCCTCGAGGGTGAGTTCGCCGAGGGAGACACCGTGAGCGTCGACGTGAAGGACGGCGCGTTCACGTTCGAGGCGAAGCGGTAACGCAGGAGACTCGAGCAAACCAGGAGGCGCCGGACCCTCAAGGGCCCGGCGCCTTCATTTCGGGGGGTCGTTCCGGGGCGCCCGCGCGCTCCGCCTGCGCCCGTCCTCCTCAGCTCGCGGTGATCGCGGTGGTCCTCAGGAAGTCGAGGTTGACCTCCTTCTTCTTCTCCCACGTCTCGGGGAGCGGCACGAGCCGGGTCTCCCATCCGTCGACGCCGGCCATCACGTCGGTCTCGCCGGCCACGATGGCCTCAACGGCCGCGACGCCGAGCTGGCTGGCGAGCGCGCGGTCGTACGAGGTCGGCGATCCCCCTCGCTGGACGTGACCGAGGATGCTCACGCGGTAGTTGAGGTGGAGCCTCTCCTGGACGAGCTCGGCCACCGTCTTCGCCCCGCCGTCGACGGCGCCCTCGGCGACGACGATGATGAAGCTCTCCTTGCCGCGCTCTCGCCCGACGCGCAGGGTCTCGCAGAGCCCGTCGATGTCGAACGGCATCTCGGGGATGATGATCCCCTCGGCGCCGCCTGCCAGTCCCACGAGGAGCGCGATCGCCCCCGAGCTCCTTCCCATGACCTCGATGAAGAAGACCCGATCGTGCGAGGACGAGGTGTCCCTGATCTTGTCGATCGACTCGAGGGCGGTGTTGACCGCGGTGGCGAACCCGATCGTCGCGTCGGTTCCGTAGATGTCGTTGTCGATCGTCCCGGGGACGCCGACCGCGCGTATCCCGTGCTCGGTCGTGAGGGCGTGGAGTCCCTTGAAGCTCCCGTCTCCGCCGACGACGATGAGGCCGTCGATCCCCCGCTCGCGGAGGTTGGCCACGGCCTTCGCCCTGCCCTCGGGCTCGAAGAACTCCTTGTTCCTCGATGTCTTGAGTATGGTCCCGCCCAGCTGGATGATGTTCGAGACGGAGCGCGCGTTCAAGGGGCGGAAGTCGCCGGCGATGAGTCCGGTGTACCCGCGGACCACGCCGGTGATCTCGAGCCCCTCGGCGAGCGCCGTTCTCACGATCGCGCGCGTCGCCGCGTTCATGCCGGGGGCGTCGCCCCCGCTCGTCAGTACGGCGATGTGTCGGACAGCCGCCATGCGTGCACCTCCGTGGAGCCGTCGGCTCCGTGGCGCCGTGACGCACCCGGGCGCCACGCGGGCCTCCCGATCGGCAGCGCGGAGCTCCGGAAGCTCGCGTCTACTTCAGGAGGATCATCTTCCTGGTTGCGGAGAAGTCCGGAGCCACCATTCTAGCGAAATAGACCCCGCTTGCAACCCTTTGGCCGTGATCGTTCCGGCCGTTCCAGGCGGCCTGGTAGGCCCCGGGGTCGCGGTGGCCCGCGTGGAGAGTAGCGACGCGCCGGCCTGCCGCGTCGTAGACGAGGAGCTCGAGGTCGCCGCCGGGAGCGGGAACCTCGTAGCGCAGGACGGTGGTCGGGTTGAACGGATTGGGGACGTTCTGCTCGAGCCGGAACGCGGTCGGGGAGAGATCGCCGTCCGCGGCCGTCTCCTTGCCGGACGACTCGAAGGGCGGCTCGTTGAGCTGCGGGAGGTAGACCACGGGGCCGTAGAACAACAGCACGCCCGTTCCCGGCTCGCCCCACCAGCAGTCGAGGGCGTTGATTGCGTATCCGAGGCCGCTGTAGTTGGCGACGGCGACCCAGTCGTTCTCGTAGATCGAGTTCATGCCGGTCGCCGGATACTGGCGGTAGCCCAGGATGGGCACCGCGCCCCCGGCCGAGTAGACGCCGACCCAGTTGCGGGTGCAGAGCGTCCAGCCGACCTGCGGTTCCGCATAGGCGACGCTCCGGATGCCCGCGCCCTCGTTGTCGGTGAAGGCGCAGTGCGTGAAGAGCGGCGACGACTGGCTGACGAGCGCGCCGTTGTCCGCGTTCCACGTGAAGGAACAGGAGTCGACCGTGGCGGGCGAGTGGCCGAGGAGCACGAGGCCGTTGCCGGCGGCCGTGTAGCTGAAGTCGCAGCCGACGAACGTGTGCGAGGCGCCTCGGTCGCAGGTGACGCCGCTCCGGAAGTTGCCGTTGAAGGAGCAGCCGGCGACGTTCCCGCTTCCTCCGTTCAGGAACATGCCCGTGCTGTCCGACGCCGTGAACGTGGTCCCGGACATGTCGAGCGTGCAGAATCGGAGGTAGCCGCCGTACGTGTTGTCCGAGAACTCGCACCCCTCCACGACGAGCGACCCCTGGGACCCCATGATCGCGCTCGACGCGCCCGAGAACCGACACGAAGAGAAGGTGGCGGATGCCCCGGGTCTCACGTCGATGCCCTGCCAGCCGGACCGGGACTCGCAGCCCGCAGCCTTCACGACGATCTCCCGTCCCGGCGCGCCCACCGCCTCGAGACTGCCTTCGACCGTCATCACGTGTGCCGCGGTTCCGTCGAACTCGATGAGCGCCTCCGGCGCGACCGTCACGAGCGTGCCGGCTCCGAGCTGGACGTCGCCGGTCACGATGTACCGGCCGTCGAGGAGGAGATCGTCCGCGAACTCGCCGTGGAGCGGCTGTGCGTAGATGCCCGCGTGCGCGGCGTTCCCTCCGTGTCCCCGCCACTCCGGATGGCACGGTGCCGGATCCTCGGTGAGGCCGAAGGCGAAGACCTTGCCGTCGGCCGTCGAGAGCGACACCTCGGGACGCCCCTCGCCGGTGTGGTCGGCGATGAACGGCGTGCCGAGACCTCCCGTCAGCGGTATCGGCGAGATGAAGTCGGAACCGTCGGCGGAGAGAAGGTGAAGGAACCCGGCGTCGGTCCCTACGAGAATCTCGATGTCTCCGTCGCCGTCGATGTCGGCGATGGCCGAAGAGGAACCCGGCTCCCCGGAGAGCGGCACTCCCCAGATCTCGGTCCCGCCGTCCACGAGGTGGAAGGTCCCGGGAGAGACCGTGCCGGCGAGCACCTCGAGGTCGAGGTCGCCGTCGACGTCCGCGACGGCGAGCGAGCGGACGTCCGCGCCGAGCGGGACGTTCCAGTGAGCGCTTCCGTCCTCGGCGTTCAGCACGAAGAGCTCGTTCATGCCGACGATGAGCTCGAGGTAACCGTCGCCGTCGAGGTCGCCCGCGGCGAGTGCCTTCACGTCGTCGCTCGCCACCAGCACCGGACCCCAGAGCACCACGGGCGGGCTCTGGGCGCAGGAGAGCGCACAGACGTAGCCGTCCTCGGTCCCGTAGGCGATGTCCGCGTGCCCGTCGAGGTCGAAGTCCCCCGCGACCGGCTGCGATGTCGCCTTCCCGTTGGTCGACGGGAGGGAGTACGACCAGATCTGTGTGCCGCCGTCGTCGATCGCGACGATCTTCGAAGACGATCCGAACACGGCCCTCGACGCCACGACAGCGTCGAGATCCCCGTCGCCGTCGAGGTCCGCCAGAACTGGAGATCCGACCGGCTCGTCGGTGTTGACGCTCCAGAGGCTCTCTCCGTCCGCCTCGAAAGCCTGCACTCCACTTCTTCTGATGGCGACGATCTCGTTGTCCCCGTCGCCGTCGATGTCGCCGACCGCCGGAGCGATCTCGGGACCGTAGAGGATCGGCGCGATCGTCGGGGTCGACTGCCACGCAATGCTGCCGTCGGGGGAGAGGACGATGACGCGGGAGTCCTCACCGGCGACGACGATGCGTCTCTCGCCGTCGAGGTAGGCCGTGCACGAGCCGAACGCGTCGACCGGGAGGTCGACCGGGAACCCCGGGAGGTACGAGTAGACGTAGACGTCCGGCGCGAAGGAGTTGTTGTACTCGTCGGTCTCGAGAATCTCGTCGTCGGGGTCGACCGCGATCTCGATGACGTGGGGGCCGGCCGGCGGCGTCGGGATCGTGATGTCGACGGGATCCTTGGCCCACCCGGTGAGCCAGGGAATCACGGCCTCGTATATGTCGGTTCCCCCCTCGTACGTGTCGGTCACGCGGACCAGCACCGGTCCGACCGAGACGGGGCTCTGGTTCCAGATTGGGATCGTGATATCGAGATCCTCGTACGCGCTCGGGAGATCCGACGACCACTCGCACGAGAACGGCTTAACGGCGAGATCCGGGGCAAGCGACGGTGGCACGTCCCAGCGGTAGAGCAGCGTGGGATCGCCGAACAGGTTGAACTGCCTGGTGTACTCCTCGCCTCCTCCGTCCTGAAGGTGGAGGAGCTTCGAGACGGCCATCGTCTCGCCGATGAAGACGCAGCGCTCCTGGAACGCCGCGTGGTAGATCTTCTCGGTGAGCGTCCTGAAGATCGCGCCGTCGCTCGCGCGCGGCGCCGCTAGGCACGCGATCGCCCCCTTGTCGGCGGTGTTCACGAGCTGTTCCGCCAGGCAGTCGTAGGAGCCGGTGGGGTCCTGCTCGGTCGTGTTGTCGAGCCAGCCGGTGTTGCAGGCCATCGAGAGCACGATCGGCAGGCGGACCGGGTTGGCCATGAGCGGGATGTGCGACGTCGTCATCGTGTGATGCCACGATGAGATCCACCCGTCTCCCGCGAAGTTGACGATGAGGTACCCCTCACCGTTGATCGAGTCGACGAGCGACTGCGCGCACGCGGCGTCGCTCCCGAAGTCGTGGCGGTAGATCCTGTCGACCGTGAACTCGTCGGGGATGATCTCCTCGTAGCGGTCGAAGAGGGTGACGTACTGCTCCTTCTGGGAGTAGAAGAGGCCGCCGACGAGGAGCACACGCTCGTGCCACGCGGGCGGGTCCGAAAGCGGCATGTAGTTGAGCGACTTCCCGACCACTGTCGCGACTTCGGTGGCGTTTCCGACCGACAGCCTGCCGAGCATGACGTCCTCGTAGTCGTCGTCGCCGGCGACACAGGCGTAGTAGTGATCGGACGCCTTCTCGATGCCGCCGTAGCCGTTGTAGACGGGGATCATGACGGTGGCGTTGTCGTCGGCGTAGGCGTCGCCGATCAGGAGCACGAAGCCGAGGTGCCCGTCGCCGAAATGCTCGGCGGAGGTCGTCTCGTAGACGTCCTGGATGAACCCGTGGAGCTCCTCCGCCGTCAGCTCGGCGAGGACCGCGGCGCTCACGATACCAACGTTGAGGCCGAAGTAGGAGGCGTGGTGCTGGGCCAGGGCGAGGATCTCGGGATCTGCCGCGAGACTCTCGGCCGCGAAGAAGAGGATGTCGATACCGTCGCCGGCGCAGTCGGCCACCGAGTAGCAGTAGGTCGCGGTGCCGTTCCGGGCTCCCTCGTCTGGAGCGCCCGGCGGGCGCCACGGCGGGGCCTCGGCGAGAGAAACGCCGTAGTTCAGGATCGCCTCTTCGCAGGCGAAGGTGAACGGTCCGGTGTTCTTCGCGATCGGTCCGGTCGCGGCGGCGAGGTCGATTCCGATCTCGATGTCGATCGGACCGATGCCGGCAAGGCCGGAGCGGGTGAGGCCCGCGCGATCGGAGGCGGCGAGGGCCGCGTCCCGATCGATGATGACGACGGCGATCGACTGGTCGCGGATCCTGACGATCTCCTGGACCCGGGCTATGCTCGATGCTTCGGCGTCCCTCGCGATGTGCTCGAATCCGTCAAGCCTGAGGATTACCGAGGAGACGTGAGCGTCTCGGCAGTCGGGGAGGGCGACGAGCCGCATAGCGGTGCCGTCGGCCGAAGCGGGGAGTTGAGACAGAGAGCGGCGCGACAACGCCGCGCCGGCTTCCCGATTCCACGGAATGGTGAGTCTTAGTCTTGTCTGTTCGAGGGCCTGTCTGTCCTTCTGCAGGGTGACACCGGTCCACCCCGGCGCGACGACGGCCTCAGCCGCCTGTCCACCGTTCCCCGGGGCGTCTTCCTTCGCCGGACCTCCTGCAGACGCGAACGCTGAGAACAGGCAAATGGTGAAGGCGCCAGTAACCGCCACGTGTCCGATGAGTCGATGCCTCCGGCGCCCCACGCCCCTCCCGTCTTCCCGGCTCATCTCTCCCTGTCCGTCCCGTTCCTTCTGCCAACGCGTCGGCATCCAACAAGGCGCCGGGCGGTTAAGCCCGGCGGCCTTGTTCGAGGATCTCTTGGTACTACTGATACAGGGCCTTGATGGAGCCCCAGGTCGTCTCCTCAACCGGGGTGGAGCAGTCCTCCAGCCAGAGGTACATGCCGAAGTTCCAAATCTCCATCGTAGTCGGGCAATCCTTGATGTACGTGCCGAAGTAGTTGCCGGTTCCGCACATGCCGTCGTAGACCCCGTCGCCTTCCCTGACGATGATCACGAGGCCCGTGAGGCTGCCGTTGCAGAACTCGCCCTCGTCGAGCTGACCATTGCTGTTCTGGTCGAGAACCTGGATCTCGATGGTGCAGGTTCCGTACATCGTGCCGCCGTTCGTGTTGTCGACGACGGTGAGCGCGTTCAGCTCCGGCAGGCCGTGAGCAACGTCGAAGTGGCCCTTCCAGAAGCCAGGCGTTCCGGGTGTGTAGTTGTTCGCGTAGAACGTCTCCCAGATGTACGAGTAGCGAGCCGCTGCCTCGAGCGGCCAGCCGGCATCCGGAATGGTGATCGACCAGGCGCCATCGGATATCGTGCCGCCAGCGTCCATCGACCCGGCGAACACCGGAGGACTATCCATGAAGTCCCCGTTGCCGACGCCGAAGTACCACACGAACTCCTCACCCGAAGCCACGGAAGCCAGCGCAAGAATTGCGATTCCTATGACCAGTGCGCGCATCGTTCTTCTCCTTTGTGGCTTGGCCCTCTCGGGCACTGCCCTCAAGCGTTCTACCGAGCGTTTCTCGGCGTCTCCCGGCTATTGGTACAGCGCCTTGATGGTCCCCCAGGTGCTGTCCAGTACAGGGCTGGGGCAGATGAACATCTGGACCAGCCCGTTAATCATGACCATATCGTCGGCCGGCGGGGTGACGAAGTTGAAGTCGCCGGATCCGATCGCGCCCTCGCCGCACTGGTTCGAGAACTCGTCGGCGCCCTGGTTGGGGTCGACGACCAGCGTGGCAGTGAAGTTGTTGTTGTCGTGCTTCTCCGTCTGCGACAGCACGCCGTCGGGAACCGTGTCGCGAATCATGATGGTCAGCGTGGCCGTCCCCACGACTGTCCCCGCGGGCGACGTCAGGTCGAACCGGAAGTACGGCGGCTGGAGCTGTTCGTCTCCGACCGTCCCGTACCACGCTTCCGATCCGGGAGTCGCGTCGTAGCCGTCAGCGAAGAACGTCTCCCAGATGTAGTCGAACCGCGCCGTCGTGTCCGAGGCCGATGGCCAGAACGTGTCGTTGACCCTGATCTCCCACGTTCCCGTGAACCCCGACAGGCAGGTACCCGTGTACGAGGCGGGGCTCTTCAGGAGATTCCCCTGACCCATCAGCACGACGAACGTGTCGTCGGCGAGCGCAGGGAGTGCCAGGAGAACGACGGTCGCAATCGCCACGGCCGCCAATATCGGTCGTCTCATAGTTACCCTCCGGTCCGTCGGGATCCGCGTTGCTGCCTCACCCAGCCGCGGCCACTTGGACCAGTTGACTCCCCGTGTTATATGCGAAGGTTCACAGTACGTAACCCGCCGCGCAGCCGACGAACACGCACGCTCGTCGTCCCGGCTGGAGGGGTAAACCCCGATTCCCCTTCCGGTTACTGGACGGTAGGCTCCCGCAATACCTCTGTATTGTACGACATCTTCGGGTTGCGGTCAACGCGTTTTTTGTACAAACCGCACAGCATGAGCGATGTTGACAGGAGGAATCGGGCCGATCCGGCTTGCTACGGCCGGATCTCTCTCATATGATGGGGTCCCGATGGCCGGGACTGCCCAACAGCTGGGCCTCGCGGGCCAGGGAACGGGGGAGATCCGCGAGGTCATCAGATAAAGACCCTAATCAGCCACTATCTATCACGCCCCGGCCGGGACCCCTCGGCCCCGGGGATGAGAGGAGCACTCGCGTGAGGGAAGGCCGCCCGGACTCGACCATGGCAGCCGAGGGGAGGGGATCGCGACGAACCGTCGTCGTCCTCCTCGCAATCTACGCGGCGGCCTGGGTGCTGCGCTTCCTCTACGTTCGCCACCTGGAGGCGAGCCCTCTCACGGAAGTTCCCATGCTTGACGAGCTCTATCACGTCGAGTGGGCGGACGCGCTCGCGGGCGGCGACTGGATCGGGACCGAGGCGTTCTTCCGGGCGCCGCTCTATCCATATTTCCTGGGGTTCGCGTTCGTCCTCTTCAAAGGGAGCCACTTCGCGGCGCGGATCCTCCAGATCAGCTACGGCGCGCTCATTCCGATCGCCACGTACTTCCTCGGCCGGCGCGTCTTCGGCGCGCGCGTCGGGACGGTCGCCGCCGTCGTCGCCGCCATCTACCCGTTCTTCATCTACTTCGATCACGAGTTCCTCATCGTCTCGCTGATCGTGCTCCTGGATCTCGTTCTCCTCCTCGCGCTCCTGAGGGCCGACGACGTGCCGAGCTGGGGACGGTGGGTTCTTGCCGGCGCCGTGATGGGGCTGTCCGCGATCGCGAGACCGAACATCCTCATCTTCGCTCCGCTCGTGCTCGTCTGGATCTGGCTCGGCGCGCGGAAGGAGAAGCAGGCGTTGCCGGTCGGCAAACCGACGAAAGATCGTGTGACCCTCCTGCGGGGACGGACCTCGCTCGCGACGACGCTCCTTCGGTTCGCCGTCTTCGTCCTCGGGGTGGTGCTGGTGGTCGGCCCGATCACCATGCGCAATCACGCGCTCTCGAAGGACTTCGTGCCGATCGCCTCGCAGGGCGGAGTGAACTTCTTCATCGGGAACAACGCGGAGTCGGACGGAGCGTCGGCGGTCATCCCGTCGATCGGCGAGACGTGGCGGTACGAGGACGCGGTCCGCATCGCCGAGTTCGACGCGAGGCGCGCCCTCAAGCCGAGCGAGGTCTCCGACCACTGGTACCGCAAGGGGAGGGCGTTCATACTCGGGACCCCCGGTGCCGCCGCGAAGCTCTACGTCGAGAAGTTCGTCCGCTTCTGGAACAGCCACGAACTCGCGAACAACAAGGACATCTATCACTTCGGGAGGATGTCCCCGATCTTCCGCGGGCTCTCGTGGCTCCACTTCGGCGTGATCGCCCCGCTGGGGTTCCTCGGGATGTGGGTCTGGACGAGGAAGCGTCGCGGTTCGCTCCTCATGACGTTCTTCGTGGTGTCCTACATGTCCGGGGTGATCCTCTTCTTCGTGAACGCGCGGTTCCGGCTGCCGGTGGTGGCGGTCATGGTCCTCTTCGCGGCCGCCGGCGCGGCGTGGCTGATCGAGCGGTTCGCGAAGCGCGAGACGCGGGCGTTCGCGGTCGGCGCCGTCGCGGTGGCGGTCCTCGCGTTCCTCCTGAACTTCGATTTCTATCCGACGCAGCGCGGCGAGCGCTCCCAGACCTACTACACGATCGGGCTCGCGCGGGGGTGGCAGGGGAGGTACCAGGAGGCGATCGAGCACTACCGGCACGCGATCGAGCTCTCACCCGGCTACGCCAGGGCCTACCACCAGATGGGCCTGACGTTCGAGCAGCTCGAGCGGGACGACGAGGCGCTGGAGGCGTACCGTACCGCCGCCGGGCTCGACCCCGGGTTCGCGTCGCCTTTCAACAACATCGGGATCCTCCACTGGGAAAAAGGTGAGCACGAGGAGGCGGCGCGGTGGTTCGCCCAGGCGCTGACGATCGATCCGTACCTGGCGAAGGCGCACTACAACCTCGCCATGATGATGGTCAACCTGGACGATCTCGAAGTGGCGGAGGATCACTTCAAGAGCGCGGTCATCGCCGATCGCGGATTCAAGGAGGCGTGGAACTCGCTCGGCAGGCTCTTCGAGCAGACGGACCGCCCGCCCCGGGCGATCGACGCGTACACGCGGGCCGTGATGCTCGATCCGTCATACACGGAGGCGAGGAACAACCTGGCGATCGTCCTCGCGAGGACGGGGCAGTACGAGGAGGCGCTCATGGAGCTCGAAGAGGCGCGCCGCCGCGACCCCGACAACGCGGACGTCCTGGCCAACATCAGGCAGGTCCGGGAACTCGTGAGGGCGCGGCAGAACGAGGCGCCCGGCCAGCCCTAGATGCGCCCCCGCCCGCTATCCCTCTTCGCTCTCGAGCGCTTCGGCGACCCGGAGCACGACGAACGGGTGCTCCTCTTCCTCGAGCATCCGTTCGAGCGCGTCCACGGTGCGCCAGTCGGGGCCGATGCGGCCTGCGGCCTCCGCCGCCGCCGCGCGGACGACCCACGAGTCGGACGCGAGGAGCTCCCGAAGGAACTTCAGCGAGTCGGTCGAACCGATCGCTCCGAGCGCCCTGATCGCGAGGAGCGCCTCCGGTCCGCCTCCCGGTCCGGCCGCCGCCCTGAGAGCCGGGATCGCCGGTTCGCCGATCGCCGCGAGGGCGTCGGCGGCGCTGTACCTCACCGAGTAGTACCTGTCGTCGAGCGCGTCCACGAGTGACGCGACGACGTCCTCTCCCGGCGCGTCGCCCTCCTCCGCCTTCTCCGCCGTGCGCTTGAGCGAAACTCCAGCTCCCTTTCTCACGATCTCGTTCTCGTCCTCGAGAAGCGACAGAAGGGCCGGCACGGCGCCCGGGTCGCCGATCCTCCCGAGGGCTCCGGCGACCGACGATCGGACCTTCCAGTTGGGGTGTTCCTTCGCCTCCACGAGCGCGGGCACCGCGGCCCCGTCCTCGAGCTTCCCGAGGATCCCGGCGGCCATCCTGACGCCCCTCGTCGTCTCTTCCTTCGCAAGCTCTTCCCTGAACGCGTCGATGAGCGGCTCCACGGCGTGCTCGCCGATCCTCACGAAGAGGTCCTCGAGGGCGTGGCGCTCCCTCGGACCGTCGGTGTCGAGCTGCGTGACGAGATAGGGAATCGAGTCCTCGTACTCCCTGACGAGGATGCGGCGCGAGGGCGCGCGCATCGATTCGAACTGGAGGGCCGCCGACGAGGCGCGGAGGAAAAGCTCCTCGGGCGTGAGCTTCGCCAGCGCGACGGTGTCCGGAGGCGCGTCGGCGTCGGCCGCGTCAGCGTCCACCGCGTGCACGGTCGTGGCCAGGAGGAGCGCGCCGATCAGAATCGTGAGCATCGCGGTCGGTCTCATTCGGGTTCTCCTCCTTCCCCGGGCTCGGTCGCTGGCGGCGGCTCCGTGTCGACGCCGATCCCGTACGTGCTGAAGGTCCACCACGAGTCGTCGGCCCCGCGCCCCGAGTACGCGTCGGTGCCGCCGCCGTCGATGAAGACGCCGATGCTCCCGTAGTCGCGCCTCCAGTTGCCGTAGCCGTGCGTGTTGCCGACGCCGCGGACGGAGTAGACGTCGTCGCCCGCGTCGTCGAAGAGCACGCCGATGCCGTTGGCGTTCCCGGCCGCCTGCGAGAGGTCGTGGCACGAGTAGTTGTCGTCCCCCTCGAAGTCGTGGAGGATCCCGATCGCGAGGTCGTGGCCGCATCCCTGCGAGACGCCCTTCGAAACGTAGTTGTCGTCCCCCTCGAGATCGACGAGCGCCGCGACGGTGATGTGGGTCCCCGCGCCCTGCGCGTACTGGTACGAGATGTACTGGTCGTTCCCCCGGCGGTCGACGAGCCCGCCGACCGCGAACCAGTAGCTCGATCCCTGGCCGAAGATGTCCGAGACGTAGACGTCGTTCCCGGCGTCGTCGATCAGAAGCCCGATGCCTCCGGAGGCGTCGGGGCGCCACCCGAACCCGAACCCCTGCGAGAGACTCAGGAAGTGGTCGAAGTAGCGGATCTCGTCGGTGTACTTCCCGCCGGCGAAGTAGAGGTCGTTGCCGGCCGCGTCGTGAAGGAGACCCGCTCCCATCACGAACCCGAAGGCCTGTGAGAAGAGGGCGGCGCGGTACGAGTCGTTCCCGCGGTCGTCCCGGAGGATCCCGATGCCGAACGCGCCCGAGGCCTCCGTGCAGGTGTCGCCTGCGTACGAGTCGTTCCCGTCGGCGTCGTGGAGAAGGCCCACTCCGAAGAGGCCGGAGCCGATCGAGAAGGACCCGGCGGTGTAGCTGTCGTCGCCCGAGAGATCAGCGAGGACGCCGACCCCCATGAACCCGCCGCCGAGCGTGTGGTCGCCCCCCGTGTAGGTGTCGTCGCCGTCGACGTCGATCACGATCGAGACGGGATGGAGCTCCGAGGTGCCCGCGGCCCCGGCGGCGTAGGTGTCGTCGCCGCCCACGTCGATGATGATCGCGCACTCGGCGTGGTAGAGGGTCGGTCCAGGTCCGCCGATGGCGACGATCCCGACGTCGGTCGCCATCACGTTCCAGACGTCGCCGCTGGCGACGCCCGCGAGCCCCGCGCTCCACTCGATCTCCTCGTGAGCTCGATCGCTGTGTCGACGGCCCGCACGACGAGGGCGCCCGCCCTGGCGATGTGCGCGTAGTCGATCCGCCCGGCGATCCTCAGGAGCTCGTCCCCGAGCTCCTCCTCTTCCTCCGTCTCCCGGTCCCTGACGTCGATCGGCTTGTCGGGATCGAACTCCTCTTCTTCGAGGAGAATCGGCGCATGGTCGGCGATGAACTCGCGCTCCGCCTCAGAGAGGCCGGCAAAGGCGAGGTCGATCTCCTCCGTGGCCTCCGCGATCGCCGGCAGGAGCACGTCGAGCGCGTGCGGGCCCGGAGACTTCGGCTCCATCGTTCCGCTCGCCGGCGGCGCGTCGCCCGGATCCGGCAGCCGGACATCGAGGTCGAGGTCCGCCGCGCAGGCGACGACCAGGTCCTCGAGCCGCTCGAGCTCCGGC
>JALGWI010000090.1 GCA_025774245.1 bacterium | reverse complement strand
GTACACCTCCAGGTTGTCGAACCACGCGCGAGTCTGGCAGGAATTGCAGGCGTGGACCTCGACGACCTCGTACCAGTAGTCCCCGTTCATCAACGTGTCCGCCTCCAGAAGCTCGCCGTCGATCCAGACGGAAAACTCGCGCAGGTCGAAGCACGCCACGATCGTGACGTGACACCACTCACCGAGGGTGAACTGAATGGGGCTCCACGTGTGGTCGTAGTTACCACCCCACGTGAACACGTAGGCTCCCTCGTGCGAGGGACCGAAGATGACGTTGACCCCGGGCTGCTGAACACCGTACCCGGGCAGCGCCAGGTGAACGCCGGCGATGTTGTCTCCGAAGTTGGGAGTCGTGACCTCCGTTGGAAGGACGTCGACCTCGACCCGGATGCACTCCGACGTGTAGGGCAGGGTGTACTGCGCGGCGGCCACCCAGCTCGGAGCTCCCTCGAGCTTGAAGGAGTGGGGCGCGGACACGTACTCCGAACCGTCGACCTCCTGGTAGTCCGCTCCCATCCCGCTGTACTTGAGGAACCAGCCGGGAGGGAAGGCACCGGCGGGGTGTGAGTCGAAGTCCTCGTCCCAGCTCTGCGCAGCCGCCGGGATCGAGAGAGCCGTGACGCCGATGATGATGATCAGGTGACGGATTGCTGCTGACATGATTGATCCCCCCTGTTGACATGCTCACTGGATTCTGTTCGGCAATAGTCCTCTCTCCATAATCCCCCTTCCCGTTGGCGTCGCGCTGTCAGAGGCCATCTTCGAACCACGCGTTCTGTCGCGCTCACATACGCAACCGTTGTTCCCGATCGCTCGGCGTTCGTGCCGCTTCCCGTATGTATGCGCTCCATTGCGACTTACGTGGCATTGTCGTCGGCCCTTTGCACTCCTCCCGGAGGCTCCAGATGTCGTGAGCGAAACCTCCGGGCGACATCTCGTCACCGAGGCGCTACGTGGCGTGCCGCCCCTCACGTGCATGCGCGAAACGCCGCGGCAACGCCGCGGACGCAGATGTGGCGGTTCGCGATCGTTTCTCTCGGGGGAAGCCGCCAGCGGTCGGAGTCGCCTCCGCCTCCTCTTGAAGTGTGGATCACCTCGTGATAGGATTACTGGATGCGATTGCATCATAGAGCACAGCAAGATGCTCCTTTCGAGGAACCGATGGTCCTCACGACCGCGAATCGACTGAGGTGGCGCCGGCATGTTGCTTGGGCGGTGCTCCTGTGTCTCTCATGGACAGGACTCGCGATCGCCGGGGAGCACCAGCTCCCTGAGCGATTCGACAGGCTTCCCTACCGGCTGGTCGAGGCAGTGTCGCGCGCACGAGCGATGCCCCGGGTGGCTGTGATCGATTTCGATCACGACGGCATCGACGAGTTCGTTCAGTCGAGCGTGGAGCAGCCGGGCAAGTACTACTATCTCGTCATCTCTCACCCAGCGGGGGACTACTGGACGCCGCTCCAGCAGATTTCGTCGCCGTACCCGACCGGACTGGTGGGTATCTGTGACGTGAACCTCGATGGCACGCCGGAGATCATGCTCTCGACGCAAGTGGACGGACTGCTCTCGGTTCAGGTCTACGAGGTATCCCTGGCAGGGAGCAGGGCCAATCACGAAGTCGTCGGTGGACTTGCCTGGGACGTAGGATCATGGCTCTACGGGGATTCCTGGGACGGTGGTCTCAGCGTGTGGGGGGCCCTCGACGAGGACGGCGACGGCAGCTCGGCGACGCTCGTCTACACACTTGCCGGTGGGATGAGCAAGCGCCCTCGCGGGGTCGGGGTGGGGAACTGGAAGACAGGCGAGATGGGGTGGTTCGCCCCGACCGGGGCGGCTCCCACTGAGCCGACTCTGCTCGTGGACCTCACTGGAGACGGGTGCACGGAGATCGTCGTTCCTCTCGGGGCGCCGTGTAACGGCGTCACGGAGGGCACCACCACCGACACCCTGTCGTACGTGGCTGCCTTCACCGCCGACGGGTCGCAGCTGTGGCTCCGCGAAGTTGGTGGGACCTCCAGCAATCCAACGATCGTCGTGCGCGACCTCGACCTCGACGGCGTGCCGGAGGTGTTGTGCGCGGTGCGACGCGGGAAGGCGACCGACACAAGGCACGCCTCGCTGTATGTGCTTCGCCCGAGCGATGGCGAACCTCTTGCCGAGTGGGGATTCGATCAGTCGGTGAACGCGGTAGCCACCGCGTCGGACGAGGACGGTCCCCTTCTGTTCGCAGCCTGCGCGGACGGAATCCTGCGGCGACTGCGGTTCTCCGGCAGAGAGCTGGATGTGGAGGGAGGACTCGACTGCCTGTCCGCTGTCTCTGCCGTGGGCTATCTCGACCTGGATCCCTTCGAAGAATCTGTGATCAGTGCGGTCACTGCGGAGGGTGACGTTGTCGTGTGTGATCTCAATCTGGTCCCGCTTGCGGCTCTCGCGACGGGGGATCCCGGAGTCCAGGGGAAGTATGTCGAGGGAGCAGTTCTCGAAGACGGAATCAGGTGCGCCTACGTCGCCACCAACGATGCGACGTACGGCTTCGTCGCCGAGAGGGGACCACCGCGGATCTGGCCCTGGCTGGTCGTTGGGCTCGTGGCAGCGGTCGGGGCGGTGGTCTCCGTCCCGAGGACGAGAAGGGCGGCTCTGTCATCGCTGCGTCGGGCAGTCATTCCGGCCGCCGACCGTGAAGAAGCCGTCGATGAGCTCCTGGCGGAGCTGTCGACCTGAAGGAGCAGCTCACGATGCTCTCCGGGCTCGATTCCCAGCCCGCGGAGGCGTTCGATGCGCGGTTCCGCGAGGCCGCGAGGAACGTGCAGGAGATTGGTCTGCCGAAGACGCGGACGATTGCCGCTCGGGCGGGACGAGTTGGAATCGTCCCCGGGGTGGTCGCGACACTGGAGCGGAAGACGCGGGCGGGTCGAGCGTTCGCGCGCCGCATTCCCGCTGAACTGCCGTACGGGCAATCTGCGAACGCGTTGTCCCAGGAAGTCGACAGTATGCTCGAGGACATCGAGTCAAACCTCGAAGCACTCAAGCTCGCCTGTAGGATGGAGCTCTCCTCGGCTCTGATGGGAGAGATCCACCGGGCCGTCGGCGCAAGGCGCGAGGACATGCTGGAACTCGGAGTCGAGCTCCTCGCTCCAGCCGTGTCGACTCTGGAAGGCGAGCGCGTGTTCGGCACGCGTCTTGAGATCAGCTTCGTTCTCGAGAACCTGCTCTCGAATGCCATCAGGGCTGTGTCCGAGTCGGACGTCCGCCGCATCGAGATCGCCGTCGAGTCGGACGGGGACGAGGCCGGGGTCGTGGTGTCGGACACGGGCCGGGGGATCGCCGCCGCGGATCGTGCGAGGATCTTCGAGAAGGGTTTCTCGGACAGGGAGGGCGGCGGGCACGGGCTCTGGAGGAGCCGTGAGATCCTGGCGTGTCGGAACGGATCGATCAGGCTCGTGAGATCCGCTCCGGGAGAGGGATCGGTGTTCGAGCTTCGTCTTGCCATCTGCAGACCGTCGTTCGACGAGGCGTCGGCTTCCACCACGGCGGGTCCGGATCGCGGGGACCGCTCCGTCCGGAGGGAATCGTGAGCCGGAAGAAGCCGAGAGCGCTGATCGTCGATGATGAGGTCAAGTTCGCCGAGGACATCGCCTCTCTGATCGCAGAACACCTGCGCTCGACAGTCGTCGGCGATCCATCGTCGGCTCTCAAGGAACTCGGCCGCCGCGCGTATGACATCGCCTTCCTGGACGTCGACCTCCAGGCCGAGATCGATGGAATAGCCCTCCTGAAGAAGATCAAGGAACTCGACCCGGATCTCCCCGTCGTCATGCTGACCAAGTCGGTGGAGCCGCCGACGATCATCGCGAGCATCAAGGGCGGGGCGTTCTACTACGTCGTGAAGGGCACCGCTCCCTCGATCAGCGAGCTCATCCACATCGCGGAACTCGCGATCGAGGATGCGCGGTTGAAGCGCGCCGTCGAGGACATAGAGGGGGATCAGGACGATCCCCTGGCTGCCATCCAGGGCGCGAGCGCCGCGATCAGCAAGATCAAGAGCGACATCGCGCGCGTCGGCCCTCTCGAGTGCATGGTCCTCATCACCGGCGAATCGGGAACCGGCAAAGAGCTGGTGGCGAAGGCGCTCCACGCGGCGAGCAGGCGATCAGCACGCGGCCGCTTCGTGGCCTTGAATTGCGCGGCGCTCCCGGAGCAGCTCGTCGAGAGCGAGCTCTTCGGCCACGAGAAGGGGGCATTCACCGGAGCCGACCGTCGCCGAACAGGGAAGTTCGAGCACGCCCGGGGCGGGACTCTCCTTCTCGATGAGATCGGTGAGATGCCGATCGAGGCGCAGGCGAAGGTGCTGAGGGTGCTCGAGGAACGGGAGTTCGAACGGGTGGGAGGAAACCAGCGCGTCGAGTCGGACGCCAGGGTGATCTCGGCGACGAACCGCGACCTCGTCGCTGCCATCGAGGCCGGGGACTTCCGCGAGGATCTCTACTACCGGATCAACGAGTACGTCATCCACGTGCCGCCACTCAGAGAGCGCCGGGAGGACATCGCGGACATCGCCGTCCGGCTCGTTCGGGATATGGGGAGGGAGATAGGGAAAGGGGAGAGGGGCATATCGCAGGGGGCGCTCGACCTCCTGTCCTCGCGGGACTGGAAGCGGAACAACGTTCGGGAACTCCGCAACACGCTCGTCGGAGCGCTCATCCGCTGCGACGGTGACACCCTGCAGCCGGGCGACATCGCCTTCGACGAGTTTGCCTCGGCTGATGCTCCGCCCGAGTACGCCGAGGCGAAGCGGACGACGGTCGAGCAGTTCCAACGCCGCTACTTCACGCACCTCCTACGCCTCACCAGCGGGAACGTCGCGGCGGCCGCCGAGATGGCCGGGGTGCACCGGGCGGCGTTTCACCGGCATCTGACCAATCTGGGGATCGATCCGGACGAGTTTCGGAGCTAGCGTCACCGCTGCCCGGCCTCCTGCGCCTCCCTGACGGTCGATTCGAAGTCTCTCCCACACCCTCTCGCTTGCCGAACGCCCTCATCCGTGTTATAATGGTAACTGGTTGCTTATAGAGAGGTTAGATGGAACGACCGGACGCTTCCATCGGCGGGCGCGTTTGCGATACTCGGGGCGCGCTTCAGGGCTGGATCGAAGCGTCCGCTCCGCATGGAGGACACGATGAGAAACAGGAATCCTCGGGTAGGTCGGGCGCTCGTCTGGCTCGCGCTCGCGGCCTTGATCCTGGCTACGTGCGCGACGGCTTCGGCAGTCGAGCCGACCAAGCTCTGGGTCTTCTTCACCGACAAGGCACTGACGAGAGCGGATGAGCTCTCGGCGATCGAGGAGTTCGAGGCAGAGCTTTCTCCCCGAGCGGTGTGGCGACGCGAGAAGGTGGGGATGGAGGTCAACGTGAACGACCTCCCGGTAGCGGACGAGTACGTCGGCGCTGTCGAGTCGACCGGCGTCGAGGTCGTCAGCCGGAGCCGCTGGCTCAACGCCGTGTCGGTCCGTGCGGATGAAAACCAGGCCGCCGCGATCGCCGCCCTTCCGTTCGTGAAAGAGGTACGGCCGGTGGCGCGCGGCGTCAAGGAGCTTCCGAGGTTCGAAGAGGTGACGGGTACACCGGGTCCACGACGCGGCGGCACGCGCCTCGACTACGGCGAATCGCAGGGGCAGCTCGAGCAGATCCAGGTAGACCAGCTTCACGGCGACGGGTTCGACGGGAGCGGGATCGTGATCGCGATGCTCGACACGGGATTCGACGTCGATCACGAGGCCTACCGTCACCTTGACCTCATCGCGACGTGGGACTTCATCAACGACGACGACAACGTCGCCAACGAGCCCGGCGATCCCGACTACCAGGACTCGCACGGAACGGCGACGCTCTCCTGCGTTGGCGCAATGAAGGACGGCACGATCTACGGCGGCTCCTACAACGCGAGCTTCATCCTCTGCAAGACCGAGATGGTCGACGACGAGATCGAGGTGGAGGAGGACTACTGGGTCGAGGCGATCGAGTGGGTCGAGACCCTCGGGGCCGATCTCGCGTCGAGTTCGCTCGGCTACTTCTACTGGTACGAGTACTCCGACATGGACGGGAACACGGCCGTGACGACGATCGCCGCGGACATGGCCGTCGCGCGCGGCATGGTCATCGTCAACTCGATGGGAAATGAAGGCAGCAGCGACTGGACGTACATGATCGCGCCCGCCGACGGCGACAGCGTTCTGTCGATCGGCGCAGTGAACATCGACGACGAGCGCGTCGGCTTCAGCTCGGTCGGCCCGACCTACGACGGCCGGATCAAGCCCGACGTCATGGCTCTCGGAACCGAGGTCTTCGTCGCGACCACCGCCGACACCAACTCCTACGCGAACTCGGCCGGGACGTCATTCTCCTGTCCGCTCACTGCGGGCGCTGTCGGTCTCCTTCTCGACGGACATCCCGAGTGGACGCCCGCCGACGTGATGGAGGCTCTGCACGCGACCGCGACGCAGAGCAGCTCGCCCGACACGCTCATGGGCTGGGGCATCCTCCAGGCGTACGACGCGATGTACTCTGAGCCGCAGGGCGTCGACGAGGGCGACGAGGTCGTCGCCACGCGGCTGGTCTGGAGCTCTCCGAACCCCTCCTCGCCGCGCACAACGTTCCACTACCGTGTGCCGGCGCCCGCTCATATCCGGCTCTTCGTCTACGACGTCGCCGGCAGGCTCGTCCGGACGCTCGAGGACGGTCGGAAGGTCGCGGGGGAGTTCTCCGTGGCGTGGGACGGCACCGACTCCCGCGGGAACGACGTGGCCAGCGGGGTCTACTTCGGCCGCCTCACCGTGGGCGACCGGACCGCCTCGACCAAGGTCGCCATCGTGCGGTAGAGGCGGCCGCGCAGACAATCGTGCTTCACTCCAGGGCCCCCGGGATCACCCGGGGGCCTTTCGGTAGGCCGGGAGCTCTGACGCTCCGGGCCGTCAAGGGCTTCCCCTTGCCGCCCCGCCCCAGGCGGCGTCGGCCTTGCGCTATCGCAAAAGGCTACCCAGGTCCTCACGGCTATGGTAAACTATCGTGAGAATGAAGCCGGCGCGGCGGGAGCGGCTGCGGGATCGCAACTCGGCGCGACGCGCCGGCGGGGAGTCGTGCGTCCCCTTTGACCAGAGGGGGTCATGGTGTCTCGTTGGCGAAGGTTCGTGGCAACGAAGGTCGTCGATCCCGTCGCCTGGCGGGCGAAGGGCATGCCCATCGGCGAGCGCCTCGCGGAGTTCCGCGCCGGGCAGTGGGACAATCCCGCGGTGCTGCGGAAGAGGCAGTCGAAACGCCTCGCCGATCTCCTCGTTCACGCAACGACGCGCCTCCCGTTCTACCAGGAGCGCGTTCAGGGGCTCTTACCCGAAGCCATCAGAAGAGATCCCTACGGGAGCCTTCAGTCCTTCCCAATCCTCACGAGGTCCGACGTCTGCGACAACCTCGACGGCCTGTCCTGCGAGATGAGGCGAGGCACGTCGTCGGACTCCACCGGCGGAACGACAGGCACGCCGGTGCGGTTCCTGCGTGACAAGCAGTCGCTCGCGGCCTCACTGGCGAACACGCAGCTGGGGTACGACTGGGCGGGTCTCAAGCGGGGGGATCGTCGCGTCCGTTTCTGGGGAGCCAGACGGGACTTCGAGGGGCGGCGCTCGCCGACGGCGCGCGTCACCGACTTCGTGCACGACCGGACGCTGCTCGACGTCTACGGGCTCAGCGAGTCTCTGATGCGCGAGTACATCGACCTCCTCAATTGCCGGCCTCCCGTGTCGATCGAAGGCTACCCGGAAGCGATTCACTGCATCGCGGAGTTCGCCGAGCGGGAGGGGTTGCCGCTGCCGAAACCGCGCGTCATCGTGACCGGCGCGGGCATGCTCTATCCCCACATGCGCGAGAAGCTCAAGGAAGCCTACGGAGCTCCCGTCTTCGACCACTACGGAAGCCGAGAGGTGGGTCTCATGGCGGTGGAGTGCGAGAAGCACTGCGGCCTGCACGTCGCCAGCGAGACGGGCGTCCTCGAGGTTGTGGACGAGGATGGGAAGGCCGTCGGGGAAGGGGAGATGGGCGAGGTGCTCAGCACGCACCTCTGGAACTACACGATGCCGCTCATCCGGTACAGGAACGGGGACCACGCGGTGCGCGGCCGAGAGAGATGCCAGTGCGGCCGACCGTATCCAATGCTCGAGAAGATCGTCGGGAGAATCGGCGCGTGCCTCGCCCGGATGGACGGCGGCATCGCCATGCCCGAGCTCTTCACGCAGATCTTCGGGTACGAGTGCAACGAGGGGACCATCCGGAAATTTCAGGTCGTTCAGGAGGCCATCGACAAGGTCAAGGTGCGCGTGGTTCCAGTGTCGGGGACCGAGGGTCCGTCGCCCGCGATGCGCGAGGAGCTGACGAAACGCATTCAGGGATGTATCGGCGGACCTTGTGGCGTGGAGTTCGTGATCGAGGACGACATCGAGCCCACGGCCTCCGGGAAGCACATCTACACGATCTCGAACGTGGAGAGGGGCGCTGCGGAGACCTCCGAAGCTTGCACGGGATACGAGACCGTCATCTCGCAGGAGGGACGCTTCCGCCAGGAACCCCTGTGATCGCCGTCCAGGCGCAGAGTCACATCGTTCGGCCCCCGGTCCCGTGCCGGGGGCCGTTCGCGTCCACGCCCCATCGCGTCGGGCCGGTCGCCGGCTCGAAACGACTCCGAGCGGCGCGCGACTGGTGATACACTGTCGGGACCACGGGCGCGCCTCCGGGAATCCCCGCACGCGTGCCGAACTCGGAACCGGGACAGAGGCCGCGATGACAACGCTCCGCCGCATCATAGCTACGAAGGTAGTCGACCCACTCGTCTGGAAGGGCAAGCGTATGCCGCTCGCAGCCCGGCTCAAGGAGTTCCGGGCCGGGGAGAGGGACGATCCGGAGACGCTGTCGCGGCGACAGGCCACCCGGCTGGCCGACATCCTCGCGCACACCGTTCAGGTGATCCCGTTCTATGGAGAGCGCTTGACGGGCCTCACTCCCGAGTCGATCGAGGCCGACCCGTTCGGCAGCCTCCGCCACTTCCCGGTTCTCACGCGGGACGACGTCCGCGATCACCTCAATGACCTCTGGACGGAGATGGGGCTCGGCACCAGGCGCGACCACACGAGCGGCTCGACCGGGATGCCGCTCGACTTCTACCGGGACCTGCCCTCGACCGCCGCGGCGCTCGCGACGACGCAGATCGCCCTGGACTGGGCCGGCGTCGAGCGGGGGGAGCGGAGGGTGCGGTTCTGGGGATCGCCGATGGACATGGCGGTCGAGCGATCGCGCGTGAGGCGCGCCATCAACCTCCTTCATGACAGGAGGGTGCTCGACTCCTACGGGATGAGCGACGAGCGCAAGCGCGAGTACATCGATCTCATCAACAGGCGCCCGCCCGTCGCGATCGAGGGCTACCCCTCTTCGGTCTACGAGATCGTGGACTACGCCGAGCGGGAAGGGCTCGCCCTCCCGAAGCCCCGGGCGATCGTCGTGGCCGGCGCGACCCTCTACGATCACATGCGACAGAGGTTCAAGGAGGCGTTCGGGGCGCCGGTCTTCAATCACTACGGGAATCGTGAGCAGGGGTACCTCGCGGCCGAGTGCGAACGTCACGAGGGGATGCACGTGATGAGCGAGACGACGGTCCTCGAGGTCGTCGACGGCGACGGCGAGCCGGTGGAACCAGGCACGGTAGGGGACATCGTCGTTACGAATCTGTGGAACTACACGATGCCGTTCATCCGGTACAGCACCGGCGACCGCGGGGCGCTCGCCACCGCGCCCTGCGGCTGCGGCCGCGTCTACCCGCTCCTCGATCGCGTCGTCGGGCGAACCGGGGCGTGCTTCACGAGGCAGGATGGAACGCGGATGATCCCGGAGTTCTTCATCCAGCTCCTGGCCTGGGAGTTCGGGACCCGCGACGTGCGGAAGTTCCAGGTGGTTCAGGAGGCGGTCGACCACGTCGTCATCCACGTCGTGCCGCAGCCGGGTGCCGAGGGATTCTCCCCCGAGGCCCGAAAGGGAATCGAGACGCGCATGGCCGAAGGAATGGGCGCGCCGACGCGCGTCGAGTTCCTGATCGAGGAGGACATCCCGGCAAGCGCGAGCGGGAAGTACCACTACACGGTCTCGAAGATCGCGGACGAAGCGGTGCGGGGGTAGGATCGCCCGGCGCGCTGCAGTCGGAGGTCGTCTCGAAGGTGAATCTGCGCAGAGCGATCGCCACGAAGGTCGCCGACCCTCTGGTCTGGAAGGCCAAGGGAATGCCCGTCCTCGCTCGCCTGCGCGAGTTCCGGGAGGGGCAGTTGGACGACCGGGAGACCTTCGAACGGCGCAGGAACGCGCGCTTGGCGGAACTCCTCAGGTCCCGTTCTACAGGGAGCGCGTGTCCGGTCTCAGTCCGGATGCGATTCGCTCCGACCCGCTGAGCAGCCTGGCTCGATTCCCGATCCTCGAGAAGGGGTTCATCCGGGACAACCCTGACAGTCTCATGTGCGAGACGGCGTCCAGACTCGTCAGGCAGCACACGAGCGGCTCGACGGGTATGCCGCTCTCGTTCTACCGCGACGCCCACTCGCTGGGGGCGTCCCTGGCGACGACGCAGCTGGCGCTCGGCTGGGCGGGTGTTGAGAGAGGCGAGAGGCGGGTGAGGTTGTGGAGCCCGAGGACCGATGCAGCCAGCGGGCGGTGGTTGCGGCGTTTCGCGGATCGGCTTCACGACCGGGTCCTGCTGGACACCTACCTGATGACGGACGAGACCATCAGGGAGCACCTGCGCATCATTGGCGCGCGCCCCGTCGCCGCCCTCGAGGGTTACCCGGCGGCGCTCGAGGAGATCTCACGATTCGCCGAACGGCACGGGCTCGAGCTCCCGAAGCCTCGCGTCGTCATCTCAGCTGGGTCGAATCTGTACGATCACATGCGAGTCAGGATAGAGGAGTCGTACGGGGCGCCGGTCTTCGACGAATACGGGAACATGGAGGTCGGTCTGGTCAGTTCGGAGTGCGGCCGCCACCGCGGTATGCACGTGATGGGCGAGACGACGATCCTCGAGGTCGTCGATGCGGAGGGGCAGCCTGTCGAACCCGGAGTGGTCGGCGAGCTCGTGGCGACGAACCTCTGGCAGGAGAGCATGCCATTCATCAGGTATCGGATGGGAGACCGCGGTAGCATGAGCGAAGACAGGTGCGACTGCGGGCGTCCGTATCCGCTCGTCGGCGGTGTTGTGGGAAGGAGTGGTCAGAGCTTCGTGCGGAAGGACGGAACGCTCATCATCCCCGACGTGCTCACTAACATCATCGCCGGTGAATCTGAGATCCCTGACGTCCGGAAGTTCCAGGTGGTGCAGGAGGCGCACGATCACATCGTCGTTCGGTTCATCCCCGAACGGGGCACCGAGGGGATTCCGTCCGCTCTTCGCGACAAGATCACGGCGCGGATCAGCGAGATCATGCACGCGCCGTGCAGGGTCGACTTCGTCGTCGAGGACAGGATCGAGACCGCGCCGAGCGGGAAGTACTTCTACGCCGTGTCCAAGGTCACGGTGGGGACACCGGACTGGTAGAG
>JALGWI010000035.1 GCA_025774245.1 bacterium | reverse complement strand
CTTGTCGAGCGTCCAGAGCACGGTGCGGTACCGCCCGAGCTCCTCCATCGGGGGCAGCGCCGGCCAGCCGCCCTCGATGTGCTCGAGGGGGTCCCACTCGTCCCAGTCGTGCGCCGCGAGGAGCGTCTCGTAGAATGCGTCGTGGAACTCCTCGCCGACGGAGGAGTCGTGCCAGTCGTCGACGTGGAGGAGCGGGCGGTCCATCGGCGCCGGCACGACGGCGAGGGCCATCTTGCCGACGGTGGCGATTCCGTTCTCGTCGCGGGTCCGGAAGAAGACGGCGGTGTCCGCTGGGCCGGGCCGGAACGAGAACGCGAACGGAGACGGCGCCGGGCCCGACCACGCGGTGGTGTCGTTCAGCGCGACGGCCACCGTGTCGGCCACGCCGCAGTACCACCCCGAGTCCGACGAGACATCGAACTCCAGGAGCTCACCATCGAAGACCGCGACCCGGACGTCGTCCACAGAGCTCCAGTGTCCCTCGAACTCGATCGGTCCCGGGAGGAAGTTCGCATCGACCGAGATCGTCGGGTGCAGAAGCTGCGCCGCGAATGCGTGGAACGCGGGCGTCGGATCGGGCGCGCCGTCGTCGTCGACGGCGCGCACCTCGAAGACGTGATTCCCCTCCTCAAGGCTCCGCAGCATGACCGACGTCTGGTCGGCCGGGAGCGGGACCCACTCGCGGCGACCGTCCCAGTCCCTGCCGCTGACTGCGTACTCGTAGGACGCCACGCCGGTGACGGCGTACTCGTAGGACACGACCACCCCGTCGAAATCGACGGCTTCCCATTCGAAGACCGGGCAGCATGTGAGGAGATCGTGCGTCGCCTCACAGTTCTCCAGGAGCGTCGTCTCCGGCGGGAGGTTGGGGTCGTCACCGACGACGCCGGCAACGGCCGCGGTAGTCACGATGTTCACGGCGGCGATGGACCAGAGGATGTCGGGGTCGACGTGGTCGATCACGTCGACCGGCGTGTGGATGTACTGGTTCCAGCCGTTCGGATCGGTGTCGACGACGTTGTAGCCGGCCTCCCAGAAGCTGTTCTGGTCGCTCGCGCCCAGGGGCTGGACGGTCGTGTCGAAGATGTGGTCGGTGAATCCGGCGGCGACATCCGACATGAATGCCCCGACCGCCAGCGCCGTCGAGTCGGAGTAGACGGTGGCGTGCGGCGCCTCCGAGGCCGGCATCCCGATGCAGTCCACGTTCAGATAGAGGACGATGTCGAGGTCCTGCTCGACGGCCTTCGCGACGAAGTCCCGGCTCCCCCAGAGGCCGACCTCTTCGGCTGACCAGCAGGCGAAGATGATGCTCCGCTCGGTCGGCACGTCCGCGAGGATCCTCGCCGCCTCGAGGACGGCGGCGACGCCGGTGCCGTTGTCCTCCGCGCCGGGGGCCGGCGCGTCGGGGTCCCAGAAGTTGTCGGTCGTCACCGAATCGTAGTGGCCGCCGAGTACGACGTACTCGGACGGGCTCGTCGTCCCCTCCTTGTATGCGAGGACGTTCAGCGCGTCGACGGGGTCCTGGAAGGTCCAGGTTCTGAACGTGTCGAGCCGGACGTCCGAGTAGCCGAGGAAGCGGAACTGCTCCTCGAGCCAGTACCCCGCGGCCCAGCACGAGTCGACGACTACGTAGCGGCTGACGAAATCCTGGAGCCGCTGGATGGTCGCCATCATGTTCGCGGAATCGGTCGAGTCCACGAGGGCCTGGATGATCTCGTCGGAGGGGACGCGCGCGAGGAGGTCGGACCCCGGATGGGCCCGCTCGAGGGCCTCCGCGGGCCGTACGGTCGACGGCCGCTCGACGAGACCGGAAGACATCGCCAGCGGCAGGCGGTCGGCGCCGGGGAGCTCCGGGGCCGGGACGGTCCCCCGGGAATCGGCGCCCGGGATCAGGCAGAGCGCGACGACGAGGACGGTCGCGATCCGGAGGATCGCCGTGCCAGCTGCTTTTCGAGCGGACAGTGGGCCGGTGTCTGACGCTTCCCGCATGTTCATCATTATACACGTCCTGAAGCAGGTCTGCGAGCGCAGCCCGGCGATGCGCTTGATTGCGCCGGGTGCTCCTGATAAACTCACACGGACCACACGTGTCGGAGTTGGATGTGCGGTCGTTCTGAATCACGATCGAAACCGCGGCGCGGGGCCGAGGGGCGGCCCGGCGCGGCGGGTAGGTGCATTCCGACCGACCGACCGGGGGTCGAGAGCGCCCGCGGGCCCCGCCCCGCCGGGACGGGTCCCCCGAGCCCGGGCGACCACAGAGAGAACGATGCGGCGCTGCGTGGCGCCCACGAACCGACCTCAAGAGAGGGAGACATGGATTCTGAGAGAGGAACAGGCGGAACGGGCCGGGGCGACCTCGAGGCAATCGAGGCGCTCTCGTCCGCGCGGGACAAGATCCTCGGGGAGATCAGGAAGGTGATCGTCGGGCAGGACCGCGTGATCGACGAGCTTCTGACCGCGATTCTGGCGGACGGACACTGCCTCCTGATCGGCGTGCCCGGTCTCGCGAAGACCCTCATGGTGAGCACGCTCGCCGGCGTGCTCGACCTCTCGTTCAACCGGATCCAGTTCACGCCCGACCTCATGCCGTCCGACATCACGGGGACCGACATCATCGAGGAGGACCCGTCGACGCGCGCGCGGACCTTCAAGTTCATCAAGGGTCCAGTCTTCGCGAACGTCGTGCTCGCCGACGAGATCAACCGCACGCCTCCGAAGACGCAGGCGGCGCTCCTCCAAGCCATGCAGGAGAAGGAGGTCACCACCGGCGGCAACACCTACCCGCTCGAGCTTCCGTTCTTCGTGCTCGCGACGCAGAACCCGATCGAGCTCGAGGGGACCTATCCGCTCCCCGAGGCGCAGCTCGACCGCTTCATGTTCAGCATCCACGTCGACTATCCGACCGAGAGCGAAGAGAAGGAGATCGTCGAGTCGACGACGAGCGCCTACGTCCCGGATCTCAAGAAGGTCCTGTCGGGCGGTGACATCCTCGGCCTCCAGAAGCTCGTCCGAAGGGTGCCCGTGCCCGATCACGTGCTCACCTACGCGGTCTCGCTCGCGCGCAGCACGCGGCCGACCGAGGGATCGCCCGACTACATCCGCAACTGGGTCAGCTGGGGCGCGGGACCGAGGGCGTCGCAGTACCTGATCCTCAGCGCGAAGACTCGCGCCGTCCTCCGCGGGAAGTTCGCGCCGGAGACCGAGGACGTCCGCGAGGCGGCCCAGTCGGTCCTCCGGCATCGCATCGTGACGAACTTCAACGCCGAGGCCGACGGCGTCAGCGCGTCCGACATCGTCGACCGCCTGGTCGGCGAAGCGAGCTAGCGCGCCGCACGGGCACGAGGGGGAACGGCGCGGTCACGCACGGAGTACCGCGCAATCGCGTCGGGACACGGCGCAGCCATGAACGGGGGCCGCGCAGTCACGCAAGCAGGACCGCGCAGTCACGAACGGGGAGGTCGCTCGACCGATGGCGGAAGAGTCCTACAGGAGATTCCTCGATCCGGTCGTAGTCTCGAAGCTCGCGACGATGGAGCTTCGCGCGCGGCTCGTGGTCGAGGGCTTCGTGACGGGCCTGCACCGCAGCCCGTACAAGGGGTTCAGCGTCGAGTTCGCCGAGCACCGCCAGTACATGCCCGGCGATCCCCTCAAGCACATCGACTGGAAGGTCTACGGCAAGACCGACCGCCTCTATATTAAGGAGTACGAGGAGGAGACGAACCTCCGCGGGCACGTCCTGCTCGACGCGAGCGCGTCGATGGCCTACACCTCCGGCGGGATCTCCAAGCTCGAGTACGGGCGCTACCTCGCGGCGGCGCTCATCTACCTGATGCTCAAGCAGCAGGACTCGGTCGGCCTGCTCGTCTTCGACGAGGCCGTGCGCGAGTTCATACCGCCGCGCTCGAACCCGAGGCAGCTGCACCTGCTCCTCTCCGAGCTCGACCGCGCCGGGCCGTCCTCGGAGACCGACATCGGCCTCGTGCTCCACGAGCTGGCCCGACGGATCAAGCGCCGGGGACTCGTGATCCTGATCTCCGACCTTCTCGACGATCCGCAGGACGTCCTTCCGGGCCTCAAGCACTTCCGCCACCTCAAACACGAGGTCATCGTCTTCCACGTGCTCGATCCCCGGGAGACGGAGTTCGGCTTCGACGCCGACGCGACGTTCCGCGACATGGAGACCGGCGAGCTCATGACGACCGAGCCGTTCTCGATCAGGCGCGACTATGTGGAGGCGGTCGACCGGTGGATGACGCACCTCAGGCGCGAGTGCGGCGAGAGCAGGATCGATTACGTTCCCATCCAGACGTCGACGCCGTACGACCGGGCGCTCTTCTCGTATCTCGAGAAGAGGAAGCGGCTCGGATAACTCCGTCCTCCAGGGTCCGACGGGCCCGGGGACCTGACCCGGCAAGGAGACCGACGTGGGTCTGACGTTTCTGAACGGGGCCTTCCTCATCGCCGCTCTGGCGGCGCTCGTTCCCATCGTGATCCACCTGATCAGCCGGAGGCGCGTCGAGACGATCGACTTCAGCTCGCTCAGGTTCCTGAAGGAGCTCGAGCGGAAGCGGATCCGGAGGGTGCGGCTCAGACAGATACTCCTGCTGATCATCAGGAGCCTGATACTACTCGCCGTCGCGCTGGCGCTCGCGCGGCCGACCCTGAGAGGACGGTTCGCCGGGGGCGCGGGGGCGCACGCGAAGACGTCGGTCGCCATCGTCCTCGACGAGAGTGCGAGCATGTCCCGCAGGATCGACGGCGACGATCTCTTCACCCAGGCGGTCGCCGTCGGCGAGCGGATCGCCGATCTCCTCGACGAGGGGGACCAGGCGTTCCTCGTCACGGCCGGTGCTCCTCCCGTGAGCGTGCTGGCCGACGGAACCTACAGCCCCGACGCGCTCCGCGAGGCGCTCGGCGGCCTCGCCGTCTCGGCTGCGGCGACGGACTACCCCGAGGCGATCGACTCGGCGCTCGGCCTCCTTCGCGGATCACGCAACCTCAATAGGGAGATCTACGTCGTCGGCGATCTCCAGCGGACGGGGTGGATCGGAAGCGCGCGGGAGGACGCGGGGCCACGCAGCGACGCCGCGCCTGCCGCCGATCCGACGGGCGGAGCGACCGGCGGAGACGACCCCGCCGACGCCGCGAGCGAACCCGGCGACGTCCCCGCGGTCCGCGGCTACCTCATTCCCCTGACGGGTCCGGAGGGCAACCTCGGAGTCGTCGGGGTCGAGGTCGCGCGGAAGCACGGCGGAACGGCCGGGCTCTTCTCGTTCTCCTCCGAGGTGCGGAACTGGAGCAGGCGGAGCGTCGAGATGCCCGTCAAGCTCTTCGTCGACGGCGTTCAGGTCGGACAGGCCGGCGTCGAGCTCGAGCCCGGCGCGGCAGGGACGGCGAGGTTCGCCGCTGCCGTCGACGAATCGAAGTGGCACGCCGGATGGATCGAACTTCCCGACGACGCGCTTCCGACCGACAACCGAAGGTACTTCACGATCCCTCCCGCGCGACGCGTGGAGATCCTCGTGGTGCGGCCCGACGGGGAAGACCCGAGGGACGACGCGTACTACCTCGTGCGGGCGCTCGATCCGGCGGGCGACGGCATGCGGTTCGCCCCGGCCGTCGTCGAGGCCTCGGCGCTCGGGAGCCAGGAGCGACGCAGGTTCCCCGTGGCCGTGCTCGCCGACGTCGGCCGGCTCGACCGGGCGGGGGAGCGCTGGATCGAGGAACACGTTGAGGACGGCGGCGGCCTGCTCATCGTCCTCGGCAGCCGGACGGACATGCGGTACTGGAACGCCGAACTCCTCCCGGGCCTCCTGGGCGCCACGCTCCGGGGGCTGGTCGAGCGGCCGGCGGGCGTCAGGCTCGCCCCGTCGGCCGTGGGGCACCCGCTCCTCTCCGGACTCGTGGTCGGCGAGCGGCTGATCGACGACGTCAGCGTGCGGCGCGCCTTCGACGTCGAGGCGAACCTCCGGGAGGACGTGCTCGAGCTCCCGGGCCTCGGGCCCGTACTCGTGCTCGGTCGCACGGATGGCGGAGGTGAGGTGGCGGCGCTCTTGACGGGGGTCGACCCGACGTGGAGCGACCTTCCGCAGAGCGGTTTCCTGGTTCCTCTCGTGCACCGGCTCGTGGGGCGCCTCGAGGGCGGCCACGCCCGGGCGTCGCGGACGCTCGTCGGCGAGGACCTCTTCGTGCCGATCGAGGAGACCGCACGGGGCCGGATCGACGTCGAGCTGCCGGGCGGCGGGACGGCGATCGCGGAAGCGAGGGCGGTCGGGCGGCGCGGCGCGGTTCTGGCCGGCGTGCGGGAGCCCGGCATCTACCGGTTCGCGATCGACGCGGTCCCGATTGCGCTCGGGGCGGTCAACGTCGATCCGCGCGAGTCCGATCTCGCGCCGGTCGCCGCTGCGGAGATCGAGGGTCTCGGCGGAGACGTGAAACTCACCGTGGTGTCGCCCGATCGGCCGCTCGAGGAAGAGGTTCTCGAAGCCCGGCACGGCCGCGAGCTCTGGCGGCTCTTCGTGTACGCGGCGCTCGTTCTCATCGCCCTCGAGATGCTCCTGGCGCGCTCACGACTGATCTAGAGGAAACGGAAGACCATGTCCGGAAGGACGATCGTCGACATCGCGCAGAAGGCCGAGCCGTTCGTCCGCGTCGCGGAGCGGATCGCCGCCGGGAACACACGCCTCTGGGTCGGGGGCCTCTTGGGTTCGGCGAAGTCGCTCTTCACCGCCGTGCTCCGGCAGCAGTTCCCCCACACCTGGGTCGTGATCGCTCCCACCGTCTCCGACGCGGAGCACATCCACGACGACCTCGCCACCCTCCTGGGCGAGAGCGAGGTGCAGTTCTTCGGCGAGTGGGAGACGCTGCCGTACGAGCGGCGCTCCCCGCTCTCCTCGATCACGGAGTCGCGACTCGTCACGCTCCACCGGCTGGCCCAGGGCGACTCGTTCGTCGTCGTGACGACGCCGAAGGGCATCATGCAGGCGACGCTCTCGCGGCGGCTCCTCGCCGCTTCGACCAGAAGGCTGATCTCAGGTGAGACGCTCGAGCTCCCCGAGTTCCAGCGCTCGCTCGTCGACCTCGGCTACCGCAGGGTGCGGATGGTCGAGGAGTCGGGCGACTTCAGCGTTCGCGGTGGCATTGTCGATCTCCTTCCGTTCGGGTACGACGATCCGATCAGGCTCGAGCTCGAGGGCGACCGGATCGAGTCGATCCGCCAGTTCGACGTGTACACGCAGCGATCACTCCGCGGGCTCGACGAGGCCGCCGTGCTCCCCCGGCGCGAGGTCGTCGTCGCCGGCGAGGGCGCCGGGGAGCTCGCCGAGCGCCTCAGGCGGGCGAACCCCACCGACTCCGCCGACCGGGACCATCTCCTGAACGGCCTCGACGAGAGGTTCTACTTCGACGGCGTGGAGCAGTACCTCCCGGCGATCCACGACGACGCGGAGACGCTCGTGGAACACCTCCCTGAGCGCGCTGGCCTCGTGATCATCCGCGAGGAGGAGGTGTGGGACCGCGCCGAGTTGCTCTCGCTCGAGGCGGCCAAGATCTACATGGACAGGCGGAAGGAGACGCCGCTCTGCGATCCCGAGTCGCTGCTCGTTCCGCTCGAGCACATCGTGTACCGGTTCCGCGGTCGGCCCATCGTCGCGTCCGGGCTCGTCCGGAGCAGGGCGTGCTCAGACTTCGAGCGCCATCACATCCAGACCAAGCTCCAGGAGTCGTTCGGCTCCAACCTGGACGCCCTCCGCGAACGGCTGTCCCAGATGGCGCGGGCGGCCCGCGTCTTCGTCATGTGTGACAACCGCGGCCAGGCGGCGCGGCTCATGGAACTCCTCGGCGAGGCGGCGACCGACGTGACGCTCGACGTCGGAAGCCTCGAGAAGGGCTTCACCGTCCCCGAGGCGGGACTCGTCGTCTACACCGATCACGACATCTTCGACCGCTACCGCCGACGTCGTCGCCCGAAGTTCCGGGGCGGGGCGCCGATCTCGAGTTTCGAGGCGCTCACGCAGGACGACTACGTCGTCCACATGAACCACGGGATCGGCAGGTACGTGGGAATAGAGCGCGTCGAAGCCGACGGCCGCCTCATCGACTGCGTGGTCGTGGAGTACGCCGAGAGCGGGAAGCTCTACGTTCCGGCGGACGAGATCGACCGGATCCAGAAGTACATCGGCAAGGAGGGGATACGGCCTCGCCTCTCGAGGCTCGGGAGCAGCGCGTGGTCGCGCACGAAGGCGAGGGCGAAGGAGGCGGTCCAGGAGCTGGCGCGCTCGCTCCTCAAGCTCTACGCGATGCGGAAAGCCGGGCCGGGCCACGCCTTCGGAAAGGACGTCGTCTGGCAGCAGGAGCTGGAGGCGGCGTTCATCTACGAGGAGACCGAGGACCAGCTCCGAGCGGCCGAGGAGATCAAGGAGGACATGGAGTCGGGGCGCCCGATGGACCGTCTCATTTGCGGCGACGTCGGGTTCGGCAAGACGGAGGTCGCGATCAGGGCCGCGTTCAAGGCCGTCATGGACGGGAAACAGGTGGCGGTGCTCGTGCCGACGACGATTCTGGCGCAGCAGCACCTCACGACGTTCCGCGACCGCCTCGCCGACTACCCGGTCGAGGTCGACGTCCTCTCCCGGTTCCGGACCGACAAGGAGCAGGACCACATCATCGAGCGTCTCGCCGAGGGGAAGATCGACATCGTCATCGGGACGCACCGCCTCATTCAGAAGGACGTCGTTCTCAAGAATCTCGGGCTCCTCGTGATCGACGAGGAGCAGCAGTTCGGCGTCCTCCACAAAGAGACCATCCAGAAGATGAGGAGGACGGTCGACGTCCTCACGATGACGGCCACGCCGATCCCCCGGACGCTCCACATGGCGCTCATGGGCGCGCGCGACATGTCGATCATCAACACCCCTCCCCGCGACCGTCTGCCGGTCAGGACCGAGATCAGAACGTTCGACGAGGACCTCATCGTCGAGGCCGTGCTGAGGGAGATCGACAGGGGAGGCCAGGTCTACTTCGTTCACAACCGGGTTCAGACGATCGAGGGCATGGCGTCGTACCTGCGAACGCTTCTCCCGGATCTCGTCATCGATATCGGCCACGGCCAGATGCCCGAGCGGCAGCTCGAGAACGTCATGCTCCGGTTCCTCGACGGGCAGATCGACGTCCTCGTGTGCAGCATGATCATCGAGTCCGGCCTCGACATTCCGAACGTCAACACGATCATCGTCAATCGCTCCGACCGCTTCGGCCTGGCGCAGCTCTATCAGCTGAGGGGACGCGTCGGCCGCTCGAACCACCGCGCGTACGCGTTGCTCCTCGTGCCGCACGACCGACCGATCACCGCGATCGCCCGGCGGAGGCTCGGCGCGATCCAGGAGTTCACGGAGCTGTCGTCCGGATACAAGCTCGCCATGCGCGATCTCGAGATCCGCGGGGCCGGCAACATCCTCGGCGCCGAGCAGCACGGCCACATGATGGCCGTCGGCTTCAACCTCTACTCGCGCCTCCTCAGGGACGCGGTGCGGAGCCTCAGAGGGCAGGAGGTCAAGGAGGAGCCGGAGGCGAGGATCGATATCAAGGTCGATGCATACATCCCGAACAGGTACATCGCCGACAACGACATGAAGATAGACGTCTACAAGCGCATCCGGGACTCGCTCGAGCCGGCGGCCGTCGAGGGGCTCGTCGAGGAGATCCGGGACCGCTTCGGCGAGCCCCCGGAGGAGGTCCAGTCGCTCCTCGACGTCCAGGTCCTGAGGGCCCTCTGCCGGAGCGCGGGGGTCCGGAGGGTCGGCCTCGAGGACGGGATGCTGGTGGCCGAGTTCGCCCGCGGACGGGAGCCCAGGCCCAAACAGATGAAAGAGGTGTTGAGACGGTGCGACTACCCGCTCGAATTCGACGCGCGGGGCGGACTCCTCATGAGGCTCAGAGCGCCCCGGGAGCGCCGGGAGGCCATCCGCCTCGGGGCCCGGGTGTTGAAGCAGTTCGTCGAGTGTGCTAACATCCGGTGATTGACCCTCGGAGCCCGAATCCGGGCTTCTTGGCGTATTGGTGCAAGTATGCGCGGGAGAGCTGACGGACCCGGGAAGGCGGCGCGGCCGCGTACCCGCTGGTGCGAAAGGAGTAGGCGATGAGGAAGTTGACGGGCTCGTTGATCCTGGCGGCGGCATTGGTCGTGATCCTGGCCGGCTGCTCGGACGTGGCCGACAAGCCGGTGGTGAAGCTCACAGACAACACCGGAGTGGTCGAACAGCACGTGGTGACGGTCGGGTACGTCAACGATCGGCTCGACCGGATGTCGCCCTTACTCCTTCCGGATACGCCGGGCGAGGAGGGCAAGAGGCAGTTCATCGAGGAGATCGTGAAGAAGGAGCTCCTCGTGATCGAGGGCCACCGGCTCGCGTACAGCGAGGATCCCCTCCTCGAGATGGCCACGCCCTACTTCATCGATAAGCGCATCAACGAGATGTTCCGCGAGGACGCGATCAACAAGCCGAGCCAGCCGACCGACGAGGAGGTGGAGAGTTTCTATCATCTCCGCGAGACGACCTTCCTCCTGCAGGAGATAACGGTCCCCGATGAGGAGGCTGCCGCCGATGCCTACCGCCGCGTCACGGAAGGCGGCGAGGACTTCGGCGTGGTGGCGGCCGAGGTCTCCGCGGCCAAGACGGCCGCCGACCAGGGGCGGAGGCCGGTCATCGCCTGGATGGACCTCCATCCGCTCACCCGCCTCGAGCTGCAGTTCTCCCAGAAGGGTGACGTCACCCCACCGTTCGCGATCGGCGAGACCCACTTCCTCTACAGAGTGCTCTCGCGGAAGGAGGGCCCGCAGCCGAAGGCCTTCGAGGGGGCGTTCAAGACTGCCGTGGCCGCGGAGACCCGGAGCTTCAAGCGATCGATCGTCGAGAACCGGCTCAACGAGCAGCTCATGTCCGAGTCCGACCTCACCTTCAACGACGAAGGGATCGCGGTCGCCGGCACGCGAATCGACGAGATGGTGGCGGAGGTGATCCCTCCGCCGGACGAGTCGATGTCGTTCGAAGAGCGGATGGAGCTCGCCAGGATCTCCGTCGTGCCGGACTTCACCGAGGAAGAGGCGGAGATGCTCCTTGCCACGTACAGGATCGGCGAGACCGAGCATGTCATGACCCTCGGAACCCTGCGCGACGAGATGGCGGCTCTGCCGGGCATCGAGACCATGAAGGGCGGCGAGCCCGGCCGCATCAAGAGCTACATCCGACGCCAGGTTCGCGACGGGATGATCGAGTACGAGATCGACCTCGCCGGGTACGCGGACCTGCCCGAGATCGACGACTACGTCGCCGAGCGGCACGAGGAGATGATCGTCGACCTGGTCTACGAGAACGAGGTCAACATGAAGATCTCCCAGCCGACCGGACAGGAGATCAGGGACTACTTCAGGTCGCACCGCGAGGACTTCAAGAAGCCGGCCGCCGTGGACGTCCAGCAGCTCATCGTCGGGACGGAGGCGGAGGCGAACCACATCGTCCAGCGACTGGGGGCGGGCGAGGCGACCTTCGACGAGCTCGTGGACAAGCACTCGATCGACGAGTGGAGCAAGGCCAAGAACGGCATGATCGTCGGCTACGAGCAGGGGGAGCGCAGGCTCGACTACCTCCAGGGCGTCGCCTTCGATCTCGAGATCGGCAAGATCAGTGAGCCGTTCCGGGCACCCGGGGGATACGCCGTGATCCGCGTGACGGCGTCCTATCCCGAGGAGCTCCTGACGTTCAGCGACGTCGCCGACGTCGTGAAGATCTCCGTGTGGAACATCGCCAAGGAGGCGCGGCTCCTTGAGCTCCTCGACAACATCAGGGAGAGCGTGACCATCGAGATCATCGACTCGAACCTCCAGTACGTGAAGGACCCCGCGGAGGTTCTCAAGCAGAAGGAGTCCGAGAAGGTTTCGGTCACGAAGACGTTCGGGTAGGAGAGAGGCGGACCAGTGAAGCCTGCTTTCCGCAGTGCAGTCTGGAGGACGGCGGCGCTCGTCGCCGTCCTTGCTGTGGCGGCCGCCGGGTGCGGGGGGAACGAGGAAGGGGAAGTGGTCGCCCGCGTGAACAGCTCCACGCTCACCGTGGAGGAGTTCTACGCTTCGGTCCCCGAGCAGCTCCTCGCGGTGATGAGCCTCAACGATCAGGAAGAGGCTCTGAGGACGTGGGTCAAGACGGAGCTCTTCTACCAGGAGGCGCTTCGGCGCGGCGTGGGCGAGGACGTGGCGCTCCAGCGCCGCCTGAGGGAGATCGAGCGCGAGCTCGTCGCGGAGGAGTGCGTCAAGCAATACATGGATGAGATCCCGGAGGTGACCGAGGTCGACGCCAGGATCTACTTCGAGTCGCACAAGAACGACTACGGCATCCAGGTGCGGCTGGCCCACATCCTCGTCAGAAGCGAGGCCGAGGCCGAGAGGGCCCACGGGCAGATCACCGCCGGGACGCCCTTCGAGACCGTGGCGGCCATGGCTTCGATCGACCAGACTGCGTCGCTCGGGGGCGACCTCGGCTACATGCGGCGCGGTGATATGATCCACGAGCTCGAGGAGCCAGCCTTCTCCCTGAAGGTCGGCGAGGTGAGCGACGTCATACCGAGTAACTACGGGTACCACATCGTCAAGGTCCTCGACCGCCACCCGGGCGCGGGACAGCCGTCGTTCGATTCGAAGAGGGCAGCCGTCCTGAACTTCCTCACCTCGGAGCGCCGGAGGCGGGCGTTCGATGACTGGCTCGTCTCGCTCGAGGAGCGGGCGAGGGTCGTGATCGACACGGCGCGCGTGCGGGACGCGGCGCGGGCCCGCATGGAAGAGAAGGCCGGCGAAGGGTCCTTCGACGAGGGCGAGTCCGCGCCCGTCGACAGCACGGACGGCGAGGCCCCGTAGCGGGGCCGGGTCTCCGGGCGGAACCGCGCCCATTCACATTGTGGAGAGACGATGTTGCGACGACCGACCACACTGGCTCTCGCGATCGTGTGTGCCGGGCTCCTCGCTGGAGCCGCGGCAGGCGTTGCCGCCGAGCGGCAGCTCGTCGACGGAATAGCCGCCGTCGTCGGAGATCAGATCGTCCTTGAGAGCGAGATCGATGAGGAGTTCTACCTCTATCAGATGAGGACCGGCGGCAGCACGGCCGGGATCGCCGGGCCCGAGGGCCTGGCGATCCGGACGCAGATCGTCAGCGAGATGATCGACGAGATGCTCCTCGTCGCGATGGCGAAGCGTGACACGATCGAGCTCGAGCCCGGCATGCTCGAGGCTGAGATGGACAACCGGATCGACGATCTTCGAGAGCGCCACGGCTCGCAGGAGGCGCTCGAGGCCGCCCTCGAGGCGCAGGGGCTGACGATCGACCAGCTCATGGGGATGTACAGCGACGACATCGAGCGACGCCTTCTCGCCGAGATGGTCGTCCGCGGCGAGATCCACAGGAAGCTCGACGTCACGTGGGGAGAGGTCGATACGTACTACGCCGAGCACACCGAGGAGATCGCGCAGATGCCGGAGACGTACGAGATCGCCGGCATCCTCGTCGTTCCCAAGGTGAGCGAGGCGGCGAAGCGCGTCGCCATCGAGCGGATGACCGGAATCAAGGACAGGCTCGAAGCCGGCGAGGCGTTCGAGGACCTCGCCCGCGAGCACTCCGACGACGCGAGCGCGGAGCTGGGAGGCGACCTCGGGTACGTCACGCGAGGGATCATGGTCCCCGAGTTCGAGGAGGCCGTCTTCGCCCTCGAGGCCGGGGAGGTGAGCGGCATCGTTCCGACGCGCTTCGGCTTCCACCTGATCCGGGTGGACGAGAAGGAGGACGACAGGGTCCGCGCCAGGCACATCCTCGCGCGCGTCACTCCTGGGCCTGCGGACGACGTCCTCGCTCAGGCGAGAGCGGAGAGCCTGAGACAGCTCGTTCTCGCTGGCGACGACTTCGCCAGCGTCGCCTACGAGTACTCGGACGATCCGATCTCGCGTGAGCGAGGCGGCGAGCTGGGCAAGTTCACCGTGGACGGCGTCGCGCCGGCGTTTACCGGCGTTCTCTTCGACCTCGAGGTGGGAGAGATCGCCGAGGTCGTCAGGGGTGACAGCGGGTACTACGTCCTCAAGCTCGTGGCGCACGAGGAACCGCACCTCGCTTCGCTCGACGAGATCCGCGAGGACCTCCGGGAGTTCCTCTTCAGCCTCAAGGCCGAAGAGGGATACCGGGAGCTGCTCGATCGTCTCCACAGCGAGATCCACATCGACATCAGAACGCGCATGGCATCCGAGCAATGAGACTCGACCAGTTCCTCAAGGCCTCACGACTGATCAAACAGCGCAGCGTGGCCAAGTGGGCTTGCGACGCCGGGCGCGTGACGCTCATGGGTCGGAAGGCGAAGGCCGCGACCGTCGTCGAGCCCGGCGACGAGCTGGCACTCGACCTCCGGGACAGGTTTCTCGTCGTCAGGGTACTCGAGATACCGAAGGGAAACGTCAGCAAGGAGCGTGCGCGCACGCTCTACGAACTGATCGAGGAGAGGGATGTACGGGACTCCTAGGGGCCAGCCGGAGCTGGCCCTCTTCTTTGGTGGGGAAGGCGAGACGGGCGGCGGCTCGGGCGGTGGAATCAGGCCGCGCATCGCCGTCACGATGGGCGATCCGGCGAGCATCGGCCCCGAGGTCGTGCTGAGAGCGATCGGGGAGCCTGCGCTCAGGGCCCTCTTCGATCTCACCGTCGTCGGGAGCAGCAAGGCGCTCGAGGCTTGGTCGGCACGGCTGGAACTCCCGCTCGACGCGGAGGTCGTGGATCCGGGAATCGAGGGCGCCGTCGCCGAGCCGGGACGCCCGACGGTCGCCGGCGCCCGCGCCGCGCTCGAGGCCGTGGTCCGGGCCGCGGGCATGTGCCGGGCGGGCGAGGCCGACGCCATGGTCACGGCTCCGGTGTCGAAGGCGGCCATCGTCGAGGCGGGACAACCGTTCACCGGACACACCGAGTTCCTCGCCGAGCTCCTGGGCAGCGAGAACGTCCTCATGCTGTTCGTTCAGGGCGCGTACCGGGTCGGACTCGCGACCACGCACCTGCCTCTCTCCGAGGTAGCCTCCGCGCTCAGTGAGAAGCTCGTGACGGACAAGCTCGCACTCCTCGCTCGGGGTCTCGCGGATCGCTTCGGGATCGCGACCCCCAGGATCGCCGTGACCGGCCTCAATCCCCACGCCGGCGAGAGCGGCCGCCTGGGTGAAGAGGAGGAACGGATCATCGCACCGGCGATCGCCGCCGCGACGAGGATGGGGATCGATGCCGAGGGTCCCTTCCCGGCCGATTCGATCTATCGCGGCCTCGGAGAACCGGACCGGGCGGGACCGGGCGCAGGCTTCGACGCCGTCCTCGCGATGTACCACGATCAGGGCACGATCCCTTTCAAGCTCTTAGCCTGCGGACGCGGCGTGAACGTGACCCTCGGCCTCCCGATCGTCCGCACGTCGGTAGACCACGGGACGGCGTTCGACCGGGCGGGACGGGGGGACGCCGACGCCGGGAGCATGATCGCGGCCGTCCGGCTGGCCGGAGAGATGGCGCAGAGGTCGGCCGGAGGGCGCCGTGGGTGAATCGCCTTGCGCCTGCCCACGGGCGCCGATAGAATGATGGTTCGGCTCCGAGCGGTCGGTTCCGCACCGCGGCGCTCCGCCCGGGGCTTCTGGTAGCCGGGCGAGGCGTTGTGCCCGGCGGCCCCCGACCGACCCCGTCGCGGATTCCGAGCGCCGGAGGCCAGATGCGTTTGTCGAGGATCAAGGGCCAGGAACGTGCCGTCGGTCTCCTCGCCTCGGCGTCCGAGGCCGGCCGGCTCTCGCACGCATACCTGTTCCACGGCCCGGACGGCGTCGGCAAAGAGACGACCGCCGTCGAGCTCGCGAAGTACCTGAACTGCGAGGCCGGAGGGGACGCGAGCTGCGGGAAGTGCCGGGCCTGCCGGATGGCGGACGGGCTCTCGCACCCGGACATCCACATGATCTTCCCCGTGCCGAGGGACCTCAAGGCCGAGGCGCGGGCCGAGATCATCGCAGGGTATCTGCGGGACGGGTACCGCGACGAGGACTTCGGAAGGAAGACGGCCATCATCTCGGTGGAGATGGTGCTCTCCGGGGTCGTGGTCAGAGCGAACCAGCGGCCCTACGTCGGACCGTGGAAGGCGTTCATCCTCGCGGACGCCGACAGGATGACGACCGAGGCGGCGAACACGCTTCTGAAGACCCTCGAGGAGCCGCCCGACATGACGGTGATCATCCTGACGACGTCGCGGCCGAGCGCCCTGCCGGCGACGGTCGTCTCGCGCTGCCAGAAGGTGCCGTTCTCGCGCCTCGCCCCGGCGACGATCGAGGGAATACTGTTGTCGGATCCGCGGTTCGGGTTCGACAGCAAAGGCGCGAAGGCGGCGGCGGCTCTCGCCCGGGGCAGTGCCGGAAGGGCCGTCAGGACCGACAAGGAGGGGCTCGCGGCGGAGCTCGACCGCGTCGCTGCGATCGTGCAGGGGACGAGGGTGCGGGACGTGAAGACGCTCGTCGACGAGGCGAACACGCTGGCGTTCCGCCTCGGTCGACACGAGCAGCAGAAGCTCCTCGACCTCATGCTCCTCTGGTTCAGAGACGTCCTCGTGCTCTCGCAGTCCGACGAGTCGACCGATCCGCCGGACATTCTGTACGCGAGACACAGGAAGGCACTCGAGTCGCACGCGCGCGGGATGGACTTCGCGACGATCGGGCGGCTGATCGAGAAGATCGACGAGGCAAGAACGGCAATAGAGCGCTACTCGAATCCGACCATCGTCTTCACCTCGGTCCTCCTCGACATGGCGGTTGCCAGGAAGAGGGCCGGGGCGACGAGAGGTGTAGGTTATGCAGCCTGAGGGAGTGCTGGGCAGGACGCCCGAATCGTTCGAGATGGAATTCAAGGGAGGGCGCAAGGCCCTCTTCGCGAATCCACGGAACATACCGTTCCAGATCGGCGACTACGCGATCGTCGACGTGGAGCGAGGTCAGGACGTCGGCAGGATCGTACGCGAGGGCGAGAACGTCAGCAGGAAGCTCAAGGAGAAGGGCATCCAGGGCCCGATCCTGCGGCGCGCCACGCGGACCGACCTCGACGCGATGAATGAGCTTCGCGACAAGGAGGCGGAGGCGCACAGGATCTGCCAGCAGAACATCGCGAAGCAGGGACTGCCGATGAAGCTGGTCGACGTCGAGTGGCAGTTCGACGGCAACAAGATACGCTTCTACTTCACGTCCGACCGCCGCGTCGACTTCAGGAAGCTCGTTCGCGACCTCGCGAGCATCTTCAAGACGCGGATCGAGATGAGACAGATAGGCGTCCGCGACGAGGCGCGCCGGCTCGGCGGGTTCGGGCGCTGCGGCCGCTACTACTGCTGCCGCGGCGTGATCAACGACTTCGATCCGGTGACGCTCAAGATGGTGAAGGAGCAGCACCTCGCTCCGGGCTCGCCGAAGATCTCCGGGGGCTGCGGCCGGCTCATGTGCTGTCTCCGGTACGAGCGGAGCTTCTACATCGAGGCGGGGAAGGAGTACCCCAAGATCGGCACGAAGATCGAGATCCAGGGCGTCAAGAACAGGGTCGTGGCCGTCGACATCTTCCGCCGGAGGGTGACGCTCTCCGACCCGGACGGGAAGACCGCAACGGTGACGCTCGACGACTTCAAGAAGGGCCGCATCACGGCCGTCGGCACCGACGACGAGCAGAAGCTCATCGACGAGTACTGGGAGAGGGACGAGCGCGGGGCGGTGCCAGATGAGGGTGGGAATGGCGAGTAAGTTCTACATCACGACAGCGATCGACTACGTCAACAGCGCGCCCCACATCGGGACGGCGTACGAGAAGATCTCGGCTGACGTCTTCGCGCGCTTCCACCGGCTCTTGGGCGACGACGTCTTCTTTCTGATGGGGAACGACGAACACAGCCTGAACGTGCTCCGCGCAGCGAGGGCGAAGGGCATGGACCCGACTGCCTACTGCGACGAGATGGAACGGGTCTTCCGCCGGATCTGGGAGAAGCTCGAGGTGTCGTTCGACCGGTTCATCCGGACGACCGAGCCCGACCACGTCAAGGGACTCTCGACCCTCTTCCGCGCCCTCGAGCACGACATCTACCGGGGGCACTACGAGGGCCACTACTGCGAGTCCTGCGAGGCGTTCCTGCAGGAGAAGGACCTCGTGGACGGGTGCTGTCCGACGCACGGGACGAAGCCGGCGTGGATCAAGGAGGAGAACTACTTCTTCCGGCTCTCCAAGTACGCCGACCGGCTCCTGGCGCACATAGAGGCGAACCCGGAGTTCATCCAGCCGGAATCGAGGAAGAACGAGATCCTCCAGCTCATCAGGGGCGGGCTCGAAGACATCAGCATCACGCGCGCCGGGACCGACTGGGGCGTTCCGCTGCCCCTCGACGAGTCGCAGGTCATCTACGTTTGGGTCGACGCGCTCACAAACTACGTGACCGGCGTCGGCTACGGCCACGACGACGAGCTCTTCCGAAGGTGGTGGCCGGCCGACGTGCATGTCATCGGGAAGGACATCACGCGTTTCCACTGCGTGATCTGGCCGTCGATGCTCATGAGCGCCGGGGTCGAGCTTCCGAAGACGATCTACGGGCACGGCTTCGTCTACTTCAAAGGCGAGAAGCTCTCGAAGAGCCGCGGCGTGACCGTGGATCCCCTCGAGGCGGCCGACATGTTCGGGCCGTCGGCGCTCCGGTACTTCCTCATGCGCGAGGGAACCTACGGCCGCGACGTCGACTTCACGTGGGAGCAGTTCCGCGTCCGGTACGACTCCGAGCTGGCGAACGATCTCGGCAACCTCGTGTCGCGCGCGACGGCGATGGTCGGGAAGTTCCTCGGCGGGGAGGTGCGGAACCTGGCGTCGTCGAGCGGCGATGCGCTCCCCTCTCTTGCGGCGAGCGTGAGGGAAGGGGTCACCGCCGACATGCTCGCGTACGCTCCGCAGTCGGCGCTCGCGCGGATCTGGGAGCTGGTGCGGCGCGCCAACGCCTACATCGAGGAGGAGAAGCCTTGGGTCCTTGCGAAGGGCGACCGGGAGAGGCTCGAGCAGGTTCTCTTCGACGTGCTCGAGGCGATCCGGCAGGTGACGGTCCTCTCGTGGTCCGTCATGCCGGGGAAGTGCGAGGCCATCCTCGGTGAGCTGGGTCTCTCCTTCGCGCCGGGAGACGTTCCCATCGACGAGCTCCTGCGGTGGGGCGGTGGATGGGGCGACACGATCCGGGTGACGAAGGGCGAAGCGATCTTCCCGAAGTACACCGACGAAGATCTGGCGGCGAGGTTCGACGTCGTGTCCGGGGCGGCGAAGGCGGCGGCCGCCGGGCCGGCCGGCGGAGGCGGCGCACGCGCCGACGACACGCGCGAAGGGGGCGAGTCGACCATGGTGACCTTCCAGCAGTTCAAAGAGCTCGATCTCAAGCTCGCGAAGATCCTCGAGGCCGAGAAGGTCGAAGGCACGACGAAGCTCGTGCTCATGAAGATCGACCTCGGCGGCGACGACGAGAGGCAGATGGTCGCCGGTATCGCCGAGAGCTACCCGGCGGCGGATCTCGTGGGGAAGACGATCGTCGTGGTCGCGAACCTCGAGCCGGCGAAGATCAGGGGGATCGAGTCCCAGGCGATGCTCCTCGCGGCCGTGGGCGACGGGGCGCTTGCGCTCGTCGTTCCCGACAAGGACCTCCCCCCGGGCACGGGCGTGAGCTAGCGTCTTCCGGAGACGCTCCCCTCGAGCGTCTCTTCCCGTGACAACCTCCTGAGAGGGCGGGTCATCGTGTCTACCTCCGAGACAGCGGAGGGCGCCTCGACGCAGGCGCCGCTCCTTCTCTCAGACACCCACGTGCATCTCAACCTCGATCCGTACGCCGGCGATCGCGAGGACGTCATTCGCCGCGCGAGGTCCGCGGGCGTAGGGATCATGGTGAACGTCGGCTTCGATCTCGAGACGAGCCTCGGCTCGATCGAGCTCGCGGAGCGCTACGAGTTCGTCTACGCGTCGGTCGGCCTCCACCCGCACGAGGCCGGAGAGCTCAGCGAATCGCTTCTCGATGAGCTCGAGCGGCTCGCGGCGCACCCGAAGGTCATCGCGATCGGCGAGACCGGGCTCGACTACTACCGCGATCTGTCGCCGCGCGAGGATCAGCGGCGGGCGTTTCGCGAGCAGATCCGTCTCGCACGCAGGCTCGGCCTGCCGCTCATCGTGCACTCGCGGGACGCCAGGGACGAGCCTGGCGGAGCGCTCAGGAACGTCCTCGACATCGTCGACGACGAGGAGGCCGGAGCCGGCGGAGGCGTGATGCACTGCTTCCCCGGGGACGTCGACTACGCGAGGAAGGTCATCGCGAGGGGATTCCACGTGGGGATCGGCGGCCCGGTCACGTACTCGAAGCGCGGTCGCCTCGTCGAGGTGGCTGGTGCGGTCCCGATCCAGCGGCTCCTTCTCGAGACGGACGCGCCGTGGCTGGCACCCGCGCCGCACCGCGGGAAGCGGAACGAGCCCGCCTACGTGGCGCGCGTCGCCGAGACGATCGCGGAGATCCGCGGGATCGACGTCGACGACCTGGCGAGGGCCACGACCGGGAACGCCCTCAAGCTCTTTCGAATCCCCGAGCTGCCGGCCCCGTCTATTGCCTATGAGATGTGGGGGAACCTCTATCTCAACATCACCAACCGCTGCACGAACGAGTGCTACTTCTGTGTCCGCTACGAGTCCGATTCCCTCTGGGGCTACAACCTGCGGCTCGATCGCGAGCCGACGGCGGAGGAGATCCTCGACGCCATCGGCGATCCCGCACGTTACCGCGAGGTCGTCTTCTGCGGCTACGGGGAGCCGACCGTGCGGCTCGACGCGATCCTCGAGGTTGGAAAGCGCGTCCGGGCGCAGGGCGGGCGGGTCAGGCTCGACACGAACGGGCACGGGAACCTGATCTGGAACAGGAACATCGTTCCGCAGCTCGTCGATGCCGTGGACGCGGTCTGGGTCAGCCTCAACGCGACGACGGCCGAGGCGTACGAGGCGATCTGCCGGCCGCGATTCGGCAGCGACACGTTCGATCACGTGCAGGCGTTCGTGCGGGAGTGCCGGAAGGTCGGGCTCCCGGTGACCGTGAGCGTCGTCGACGTCCCCGAGATCGACCTCGGGGAGGCCGAGGCGCTTGCCGGCAGGCTCGGCGCACCCCTCCGGGTGAGGGGCGGCGGGGTCCCGAGGAATGGGAGACGGCCCCACTCCTCGGGGCGTTCCGGAGGTCCGTAGGGATGCAGCCGACACCCGCATCAGCAATGCTCGCGAAGTACGGGCTTGCGCCATCGAAGCGACGGGGGCAGAATTTCCTCGCTGACGGGAATGTCGCGCGGAAGGTGGTCGACGCGGTCGGGGCGGGCCCAAGCGACGTAGTCGTCGAGATCGGATCGGGGTTCGGGGCGATCACCTTTGGGCTGGCCGAGAAGGCAGGCCACGTGGTGGCCGTCGAGATCGACTCCGGGATCGCGCGGGCGTTCGAAGCGGAGTACGGCAAGCCATCGGGCATCACGCTCGTGAACGGAGACATCCTCGAGTTCGACCTCGCGGGTGTCGCCGGGGAGCGCGGGGTCGAGAGGGTGCTCGTCGCCGGAAACCTCCCGTACGCGGTGACGAGCCCTGTCGTCCGCCTCCTCCTCGAGGAGAAGAATGTCGTCTCGCGCGCGGTCCTGATGGTCCAGGCCGAGGTCGGCGCGAGGATGGTCGCCACGCCCGGCGAGCGGGACTACTCGGCGCTCTCGGTCGTGCTCCAGTTCCACGCGCGGGTCCGGCAGCTCTTCGGGGTGCGCCGGACGTGCTTCCATCCGCGGCCGAAGGTGGACTCGCGCGTCGTTGAGATCGGCTTCGAGGAGCCTCTCGAGCGGCGCTCCGATCCTGCCGCGTTCTCGGAGGTCGTCCACGCGGCCTTCGGGCAGCGCCGGAAGATGCTCCGCCGTTCGCTCGGGGCGCTCATCGACGGCGCCGACATCCTCGCTGGCGACCTCGAAGCAGCGACGGGCATCGATCTGTCGCGGCGGGGCGAGTCGCTCTCCGTCGAGGAGTTCGACGAGCTGACGTCGGGGCTCCGGAAGGATGACGGGCCCGAAGGCCGCGCGTAACGCCGGGGATCACGCGGAGCACCAGGGATCACGCGTCACGCCGCAGCCGCGCGCGGCCCCGGAGCCACGCGCAGCACCGAAGGCCACGACCGGAACGGGAAGGTCCAGGAACGTGCTCCTCATCAGACGACATCCGGTGATCCTCCTTGCGGCGCTCGTGCTTCTTGCCGTGGCGCTCCCCGTCTGCGCGCAGGACGGCGACGGCGATCCGGAGGGCGGATCCGGCGGCGATGGGGACGAGGGAGCAGTCGAGGGAGAGGGTGTCGAGGGGGAACCCGTCGAGGGGGAGGGCGTCGAGGGGGAGCCCGTCGAGGGGGAGGGCGTCGAGGGGGAACCCGAAGAGGGCGAGCAGGTCCCCGGCGACGACGACTGGGTTCCTGTCATCGAGCGCCCGTTCCAGCGGCCCGAGGGCGGGGGCTTTGATCGCGAGTTCCATCCCATCTACAAGCTTTCGTACGGTCGCGACCAGGACGTGACCTCCTGGAACCACGACTTCGATATGAGCTATCCCCTGACCAAGAGGCTCATGTTCAGGGCGACGACGAAGATCACCATTCGCGATAACGAGGTGCTCAACAGGGAGAACCGCAACGAGAACTGGAACATAGGGCTCAATCTCCCCCTGTCGCAGGTGATCTCCACGGGCGTCAGATACGTTCGCACCGTCCAGCGCGACGCCCGGAACCAGGGCATGCCCAACGAGACGACGAGCTTCCGCGAGAAAGACAGCATGGACTTGAACCTCGGCTTCGCGAAGACCTATCTGAGCGGCCTCCACCTGAGCATGGGCGGGACCGCCGGCATGGAGAAGAACCGCTACTCGGACGTCGAGAGCGCCGGTTCCAGGCAGTCGGTGAACGCCAGCGTACGGTACAGTCCCCACGAACGGTTCTCGACCGACTTCGGCTATCAGGGCTCGCACTCCCTCCTCGACTCGGAGCAGGGAGGCGTCGAGAGCGAGGACGAGTCGTTCGGCCACACCATGACCGGACGAATGGACTACCGCTGGGGCGAGCACAGTATGACCGCCGACCTCAGGCGGGCGATGGCGTTGTCGGAGTACCCGAAGAACCTGGAGACAGAGACGCGGGAACAGGACACCGACGGGGCCGCCATCAACGCCTCGATCTTCCTCCTGCCGGGCCTCGAGACGAAACTGACGTACGACTACAACCGCTCCCAGTCGTACTACGCCATCGAGACCACGAGGGACAGCGACATCACGACGCGCGCCGTGCGGGGCAACGTCAACTACACGATCGGCGAGACGAAATACGGCTTCGACCTTCGGTCCGACACGAAGCGCAACGAGTACTTCGATTCCCAGACCGGCGACGTCTTCACCAGTTCGCTCCTGGCGACCGTCCAGCACGACGCAGGTGAGAAGGTCAACATGGAGCAGAACGACCAGGACCGCGACCTCTACGATCGCGAGCTCTCCCTCAGGCTCGACTACGATCCGTGGCCCGACTTCGCCACCGGCGTCCAGGTGAAGGTCCGGGAGGACAGGTTGATCTACATCCGGACCTCACGGACCGCGGACAACAAATCGACGCAGACGTTCTCGATCCAGCCGTTCATCAGGAAGGTGTTCTCGCCGGTCTTCAGTCTGCGTCAGAGGTACGAACTCTCCGCCGACTACACGCTCTACACCTTCGACCGGGACTCGAACTTCCTCATCCGGAACTTCGGCGTGTCGACAGGGGCCGAGTGGAAGCCGATCGACCCCGTCAGGGTGATCGTGAATCACACGTTCCGTTCTCAGGACGAGGGGTCGTACCTCGCGGACGAATCCGGGGTCGAGCGATACGGCAAGAACAGCGAGCGCGTCGAGAACAGGATCGACTTTACTGTACGATATCGGATATTTGGGATCATTGGCTTCGAATTGCGGCACGACTTCTCCGTCATACGAAGGTGGGCATTCGTGGACGGCGTGAGACGGCTCGCCAACGAGAAGTACGACAGCAGCATTTCGGGGAGGGCCGTCGCCGATCACACCTGGGAAGATGGAACGAAGTTCGAGTTCTCAGTCGCAAGGACGCATCGCGACGCGACGAACATCGTGGAGCGGCAGCGGCAGGTCTGGGACATCACCGCGAACATCAGCAAGACCTTCTAGCCCGGAGGACGTCAGAGCGATGAGCTGGCAGCGAATCACAGCGGCGGCGATCCTGGTAACGCTCTCCCTCCTCCTCCAGGGGGGATGCATCTTCGAGCCGCGGGAGGCGGACGGCCCGCCCGACGGCGGGCAGACGGACTGGGAGACGCCGATCAACACAGACATCGTGCTCCGGAACCTGAAGGCCGCGTTCGAGGGCGAGAACATCACGAACTACAGGAACTGCTTCACGGAGGACTACCGGTTCCACGTCGATCCCCAGGACTCGCTCGACGCCGGGGAAGAGGGCGAGGACCGCTACGCCAACTTCACCCGGGACGACGAGGAGCAGGTGGCGAGCGCCATCTTCGCCGACGCGTCGTCATCGACGGTGACGTTCACAACCCTCCTGGAGCCCGACGAGACGCAGACCGAGACGTATCGGGAAGAGGCCTACGAGCTGACGATCGTGTGGGGATCGGGAGCTCACGTCGACGAGGAGATCACCTACAAGGGCGTCGCGCGGCTTCACATGCGGCGCGGGGTGACGGGGCGCTGGGCGATCTTCCGCTGGGTGGACAGGCGGCCCCCCGGACCCCTCATCCACGATACGTGGGGGGTGCTCCGAGGGGACTACCGGAGCTAGCGGCTCCAGAGGGGCTGCTGGGGGGCTCCGGACCGGCCGTCGGCGCTCGAGCCGCCGGGGTCGGATGTTGCAGGGAGATGCAGGCATGGGACTTGCACCGTTTTGACTGTTTGGCAGGAATGGTGCCCGGGAGGCCCAGCCCGCTGGGCGGGACGGGAGCTCCGACGGTCCGGGAGCGGCTTGACTTACGGCCATCTGCTTGATATAATGAGTAGTTGTGTGAGTGAGGACACATGGGGGTGGACTTTATTATGGCTCGGATTCAGAAGCGAAGTCTGGCACTGCTGACCGTGCTCGCCGTCCTGCTCGTGGGGCTGGGTGGCTGCTGGAACCCGTTCGCTCCGGACGAGGGGGACGGGAACGGTGGAGGCGAGTCGGAGACCTATCGGTATCGCCTGACGCCGGAGGACGTCCTGCACAACCTGACGACGGCCTACGAATACATGAACGCCGAGGAGTACCTGCTCTGCCTGGCGGAGGAGTTCATGTTCCTGACCGCCGAGGCCGACCAGAACGATCCGAACGAACCGCTCCCTCCCGACTGGGGCAAGCAGGTGGAGCGAGAGATCCACGAGAACATGTTCGGCGACGAGAGCGACGTCGACAGGATCACGCTCGATCTCACGGATGGCCCCATCGAGTTCGTCCCGGGACCGTTCCCCGACGAGACCTACGACGACGTGTGGATGTACACCGAGGAAGTCGACCTCCGCGTCTTCATTCCGCTGCCCGACGATGAGCTGATGTACCTCGCGACGGCCGACAACATGTTCACCTTCCAGATAGACCTCGATCCCGGACAGGTGGGCCCGAACGGGGAGCCGCTGTGGGAGATCATCGAGTGGGAGGATCTCGAGGAGCGGGCGGGCGCCGTGCACAGGGGTGATCCGGACACCGAGATCACGTCTGTCGGTCGCATCAAGTCCAGGTATCTCGAGTAGAGCGGTTTCATCGGACGATACCGACGAGGGGGACGAGCAATCGTCCCCCTCTTTTTGTGGGCCGCGGTCTGTGTGTCCCCGCATCCCCCGGCGAGCGCGCTCGACCTGCCCTCCTCAGCCGCTGTTGACTGCCCGGGCCATCGCCCATAGAATCCCAAGCGGTGCACGGTCTCCGTTCCCGTCATTCCGATCGGATGTCCCGCCATGCCGAAGGGGAAGTCCCGCAAGTCGAAGGGCAAGGCCACGCCCGGGTTTCTGAGACACCTGAGGTTGTGGATCATCACGGCGGCGCTCCTGCTCGTGTTTCTCCTGGTGATCTGGGAGGTCGTGTTGAGCGGCAGAGGCGGCACCATCGCGGAGAGGGTCTTCGGTGAGCGCGACCTCACGAAGCGCGCAGCAGAGGTGGATCGGGCCGTGAGCACGTCCCTCGTCAAGCTCGGGGTTCTCGACGTCGAGACGGAGATGGAGGAGCGGAGCGGGGGGGGCTACCGCTGGACGCATTGGGACACGGAGGGGCGCCTTCCGTACGATCTCAGTCCGATCGAATCCAACCTCGCGGTGACGCGCGCCGTGCGCTCCGCCGGTGGCCGCATCATCCGGGCGCGCGAGAGCGGCCCGGACTGGCGCGGCATTACGACCCTCGACATCCGCTGCGGCATCGACGACCGGGAGACCCATCGGATCATCCTCAAGGAATCCGACCCGCGGGTGGAGACCGCCCGCCCGACGCCGGCCGCGCGAGGGCCGAGGATCGCGATCATCATCGACGACCTCGGATACAACCGCTCCGCGACGACGAACGGGTTCATCGACTCGCCGTTCCCGCTCACGCTCTCCGTCCTTCCCCACTGTCCTCACTCCGGGGACGTGACGGAGGCCGCGCATCGCGCCGGGAAGGAGGTCCTCGTTCACATCCCGATGCAGCCCGAGGACTGGCCGGCGACGAACGCGGGGGACGGGGTGCTCCTGGTCGAGCACACGCACGCGCAGATCAGGGAGCTCGTCGCTCAGGCGATCGCCGACGTGCCGCACGCGGTCGGCGCGAACAACCACATGGGGTCCGCGCTGACGAAAGACCGCGCCCGGATGCGAACGGTCATGGAGTCGATCCGCAAGGAGGACCTCTTCTTCATCGACAGCATGACGACGGCGCAATCGGTGGGGCTCGCGGAGGCCTCCCGCGCGGGCGTGCCGACCACGCGAAACCGCATGTTCCTCGACAGCCGGCTGGACGAGCACGGGAAGCTGGCCGTCGAGCCGCAGCTCCTGGAGCTGGCGGCGATCGCGCGGCGGCGCGGGGACGCCGTCGGGATCGGACATCCCCGCAAGGAGACCCTCGCAGCGCTCGAGAGGGTGCTCCCGCGGCTCAGGGAGCAGGGCATCGAAGTGGTCTATGTCTCGCAACTCGTGAAATAGGAGGAACGACGACCATGAGACTCTCGGTCAACGTCGATCACGTGGCCACGATTCGCCAGGCGCGCATGACGGACGAGCCCGATCCTGTGTGGGCGGCGGCCCAGGCGGAGCTCGCCGGCGCGTCGGGGATCACGGTCCACCTGAGGGGCGACAGGAGACACATCGGCGATCGCGACGTCGAGATTCTGAGGAAGACCGTCGCCGGCGTCTTCAACCTCGAGATGAAGGCGTCCGATGAGATGCTGGACATCGCGACGCGGATCATGCCGGACATGGTCACGCTCGTGCCCGAGGGCGAGGGCGAGCTGACGACGCAGGGCGGTCTCGACATCATGGCCGAGGAGGGCGCGGTGAGGGCGGGGGTCGAGCGGCTCAGGAACAAGGGGATCGCCGTCAGCATCTTCATCGATCCCGACGTCGTCCAGGTCGGCCGCGCGAAGGCGGTCGGGGCCGACATCGTCGAGCTTCACACGGGGATCTACGCGGACGCGGACGATCCCGACGACGCCCAGTGCGAGCTCGAGAAGGTGCGCGTCGCGGGGATCGCTGCCGCCGAGATGGGGCTCACGGCGCACGGAGGCCACGGCCTCACCTACAGGAACATCCAACCGATCGCTGCGATCGGTGAGATCGACGAGGTCAGCATCGGCCACAGCATCATCGCTCGTGCCGTGCTCGTCGGGATGGACCTGGCTGTCAGGGAGATGCTGGCGCTCGTGGACGTGATGGGCTAGGGCCCGCTCGCGCTTCCGCGCCTCCGCGCCCAACCGAGCAGGAGGCCGCCCGGCAGCGCCCAGCCGACCAGACGGTCGACGACGTTGTACCAGCCGAGCGGGATGTGCCGCACGCCGAAGAGCGGGCAGAAGCTCTCGACGTGGATCTCGACCTCGGCCCCGCCCCAGTGCCTGCCGGCGCCGTCAGCGAGGCGCCTCCTCAGCTCTTCGTCGGTGAAGTCCCTCGCGGGAATCCTGTCCTGCCGCCCGACCGCCCTCCTGAACCACGTGTTCCGCGGGATCACGAGAAGCACCCAGTCGCGCGAGCGTTCGAAGTGCTGGTCGATGATCTCCTGGCGCATCGGCTCCTCGAAGTGCTCCGGGACACCGTACGACCACGCGATGTCGTAGGAATCCTTGAGCTCGCTCTCGTCGCCGATCGCGTTCAGTCCGACGCGCTTCATATAGAGGATCGTCTCGGGGCACACCTCGTAGAGGTCCGGCGACTCGCACCGCATCATCTCGAAGAGCTGCTTGCTGTGGATGCCGCGGCCGGCGCCGATCTCGAGAAGCGTGCGCTCGGGTCCCCAGCCGAGGGTGTTGGCGACCCTCTCGAGGACCTCCTGATCGATCACCGTCCACCTGAGGTTGTGGACGTCCTGCCAGTAGGAAGACCACTCGGTCGACACGGATTCTCTCCTGACCGCGGGGGACTGCGATCCTGCCTGCGCACACGAGAGCCTACGGAGCGCCCCTCCTCTCCGCAAGCGGATTCTCGCCCGTTCTCTCCACCGGCGGTCGTCGCCGACTGCCGCCGCCCCCGCGGCCGGGAACCACGCACGCAAACGGGATCGGCGACTGCCGAATAATGATACTTGGTCGGGAATGTGGAGCGTGGTAGAATTGCGGTACCTGGAAGAAGCCCCCGACAGCGAAAGGAGGCGCATCGTGAAGCGCGGTGCACCGATCTCCGCGGCCATCCTGCTGCTTGCGGTCGTGGCCGCTTCGGCGGCGAGCGTCCGCGTCGACTGGAGCGGGGGAGGCGACTACCTCACGATCCAGGACGGTCTGAACGCCGTGACCTCGGGAGACACGGTCTTCGTCGCCCCGGGGACCTACACCGGTCCGCTCAACCGGAACATCGACTTCATGGGAATGAGCGTCCTCCTCGTTTCGGAGGAGGGCACCGACGAGACCGTCGTCGACTGCGAGTTCCTGAACCGCGCGTTCTACTTCCACAGCGGTGAGGGCGCCGACGCGATCGTCGACGGGTTTCTCGTCACGCGCGGCGACGCCGGGTCGGGTGGTGGCATCAACTGCACCAACGGGTCGCAGCCGACCATCAGGAACTGCGAGTTCCTCAACTGCATAGCGTCGTACGGCGGCGGGATCAACTGCGACGCGGAGTCCAATCCGAGGATCGAGAACTGCCGCTTCGTGACGAACGTCGCGGGTGCCGGCGGCGGCGGTCTCCGAGTCAGCGGCTCCAGCAAGCCGGCGCTCGTCGACGTCTACTTCTACGGGAATCGCGCGGACTTCGGCGGCGGCATGGTCGCCCGCGAGCAGAGCGGACCGACGCTCACCGACGTCGTGTTCGAGGCGAACACTGCCGACTGGAGCGGGGGCATGAGGGTCGAGAACTCCAACGCCCTTCTGACGAACGTCCTCTTTCTCAGGAACGAGGCGACCCAGATGGGCGGCGGACTGGGCATCGGCTGGGGATCTGTCACGAGCGAGATCGTGAACTGCACGTTCCTCGGCAACTCCGCACCGATCGCCGGCGGGATGATCTGCTGGTCGGTGACGGCGGTCGTCACGAACTGCACGTTCGCGATGAATTCAGGTCTCCCGGCGGGCGGGCTCTACGTCAAGGACGGAGCCACGCTCGAGGTGAGCAACTCGATCTTCGCCTTCAACCTGGGTGGGGGCGGGGTCGCCTGCCAGGCGTATGGCCATCCGACGATCACCCAATGCTGCGTCTTCGGGAACGCGGGCGGCGACGGTCTCTGCGGCACCTACTACGACAACATCTTCGAGGCTCCATACTTCTGCGACCTCATGGCGGACGACGTGACGCTCCACGAGTCTTCGCCGTGTCTGCCGGAGAACAACCCCTTCGGTGTGCTCATCGGCGCGCACGGAGTTGGCTGTTCCGGGCCCGTCCCCGTCTCGAGCACGAGCTGGGGGGCGATCAAGGGGTTGTACCGGTAGCCTCACCGAACAGAGAACGGGCAGGTGCGAAGCGGCGGGGGAGACCCCGCCGCTCTCGCGTCGCCCCCGAGGTCGGGGAGTCGCCCGCGCCGGGGCCACGCGGGGGCACGGAGCCACCGGCCGTTCACGCCCGGCCCCTCGGCCCGCCCGCGCCGCCGGCCGGGAAGCCATGTATGCTGGGTCCTTCCTGCCGCCCGGCCCCCGATTCCCGTTGACCGGGGGTTCCAAGATGGGGTACCATCAAGAGTTATTTCTCGTAGCGGAATCGACGCAGGCGCCCCGTCACGGGGTCCCGGACGCGTCCTCGGAGGAGCTTCATGACATCGAAAATGCGGTGGAAGATCATCTTAGTAGTGGTGGTGCTGGTCTGGGCCGGTTGGAGAGCCTCGTACACCTTCCGGTTCCTTTCGCTCTCCGACGAGCAGAAGGCGAACACGCCGGTGGAGCAGGTGGAGGCCCTCGAAGGCCAGTCGCTCAAGCTCGGTCTCGACCTCAAGGGCGGCATGCACCTCGTGCTCGAGGTAGACAAGGAAGGGCTCCCCGCCGATCAGGCGGCGGACGTGATGGACCGGGCACTCGAGGTCATCAGCAACCGGATCGACCAGTTCGGCGTGGCCGAGCCCTCGATCCAGAGGGAGGGCGACAACCGGATCATCGTCCAGCTGCCGGGTCTCGAGGACGAGCAGCGGGCGAAGCGACTGATCGGTCGCACGGCGCTCCTCGAGTTCGTTCCGGTGGAGCCGCCCGAGCAGATGGATCTCACGCTGCGCGGGATCGACCGGGCGCTCAGGGACACGCTCATCGCGTACGGTGAGATGGAGCCCGATTCCGAGAACGACCTGCAGCTGTCCGAGTTGGAGCAGTTGCAGAGGGAGCGGCCGTTCTCCGCAAGGATACGGTTCCAGTCGCAGATCCCGTTCTTCCTGGAGGAGGACGTGCCGTGGGCCAAGCGGCAGCTCGCCAGACTCGACCTCGACGAGATCCTTCCGCACGACCCCGACGATCCGACGACAACACCGCGGGTCAGGCTCGGCTGGGACAAGGACACGTCCCGATGGCAGGACGAGCAGGACTACAGGGCATTCTACGTGATGTCGAGAGAGGCGCTCATGACGGGATCGGTCGTCATCTCGGCCGACATGCGGCCCGGCCTCGACTCCGACTATCCGAACGCGCCGGGCGTGTCGATGCGGCTCACGCGCAGCGGCGGCCGTGATTTCGCCGAGCACACGGGCGCCCACATAGGGGAGTTCGTGGCCTTGGTTCTCGACGGCGTGGTCAACTCGGCCCCCGTCATCCGCTCGAGGATTCCGGCGGGCACGCCCGCCTCGATCACGGGCAACTTCACCGACGAGGAGGCGCGTGACCTCGTAATCCTCCTCCGGGCCGGCAGGCTCCCGGCGCCGATGACCATCGTCGAGGAGCGGACCGTCGGCCCGTCGCTCGGACGCGACTCGATCACGCTCGGCCTCCGAGCGATGATGATCGGCGGACTTCTCGTCGTCATCTTCATGCTTGTCTACTACCGAGCTGCGGGAGCCGTCGCGATCGGGGCGCTCGCGGCGAACATCCTCCTCATCGTCGCGCTCATGTCGAGCCTCCCGGTGAACCCGAAACCGGCGCTTACGCTCCCCGGCCTCGCGGGAATCATCCTGACGATCGGCATGGCGGTCGACGCGAACGTCCTCATCTTCGAGCGGATCCGCGAGGAGCTCCGAAACAGGAAGACGATCCGAGCCGCGATCCGCGACGGGTACGAGCGCGCGCTCGTGACGATTCTGGATGCAAACGTGACGACGCTGATCGCCGCCGGTGTCCTCCTCAGGTTCGGAAGCGGCCCCATCAAGGGATTCGCGGTCACGCTCTCTCTCGGCATTCTCGCGAGCATGTTCACGGCGATCATCGCCACGAGGGTGGTCTTCGACCTCATCACGGTGAAGTGGAACGTCAAGCATCTGAGCATCTAGACTCGCCGCACGAGAGTCGATCGGAGGAATCCACATGGAGTTTCTTGTAGGCACGAAGTTCAACTTCCTGGGCCATCGAAGGGGCGCGTTCATCCTCTCGCTGGCGCTCATCGTGGCGGGGGTGATCTCGCTCATCGCCCACGGCGGCCCGAAGCTTGGCATCGACTTCCGGGGCGGGATCCTGATCCAGGTGCAGTTCGAGAATCCGATCCAGGCGCAGGACATCCGCGATGCGTTGTCGGAGGTCGGGTTCGGCGACGCCGAGATCCAGCACTTCGGCGGGGAGCGCGAGGCGATCATCCGGGTGGGGGAGGGAGCCGGCGATGCGACGGATGAGATCCTCGCTGCACTGGCGGACAAGGCTCCGGACAACCCGGCCGAGGTGAGGAGGGTGGAGCTCGTCGGGCCGAAGGTCGGTCGCGAGCTCCGTGCGACGGCGACGCGGGCGATCCTCTTCGCGCTCGTCCTGATTCTCATCTACATCTCCATCCGGTTCGAGTTCAAGTTCGCCGTCGGCGCCGTGGCGGCCCTCGTTCACGACGTCCTCATCACGCTCGGCGTGTTCTCGCTGGCGGGATTGGAGGTGACGCTGCCGGTGATCGCGGCGCTCCTCACGATCGTCGGCTACTCCCTGAACGACACGATCGTCATCTACGACCGTATCAGGGAGGACCGGAGGAAGATGTACGGCAAGAGCTTCGTCGACATCGTGAACACGAGCCTGAACGAATCGCTCTCGCGGACGGTCGTGACGTCGGTGACGACTCTCATGGTCGTGGCCTGCCTCTTCGTCTTCGGAGGAGAGGTCATCCGCGACTTCGCGTTCGCGCTCATGATCGGCGTCATCGTCGGAACGTACTCGTCGCTCTACGTGGCGAGCCCGCTCGTCGTCGAGTGGCAGATCCACGGCGAGGCGCGCAGGAGACGGAGGTAGCGCTCTCGCGGCGCGCCGCGGCGCGTCAGAGTGCGATTACGGCATAGCGATTCCCCGGACGGCGCTCGACGAGCGCCGTCCAGCCGTTTTGGCTCAGGAAATGGGATGCACGACCGCGCGCGGAGCGACGCGTCGCACAACTGAGCGCATTCAGAAACACCGCGCAATTCGCCACAATCGCGGCTTGACAGTCGATTCGGGAGACGCTTAGGTTTGCGGAAACCGCCCGGAGCGACGCTGCAGTGGGCAGTCATCCGGGTGGAACGCACATCCAGTGGAAGGCGCACCCCGTTCGTCGACCGTCGCACCCGCACGGCCAGGCCGGCCGGCGACGGCACCCGTCCCGCAGCGTAACCGGGAGGAGGGGACACAACAGGACTCAGCGCAGGAGGAGAGAGGACCGCGATTCGTGGGTCAACGAGGGGGAGACGCGCTCCGCTGGGGGTAGCGGGCGCGGAAGCGAAGGAGGGGGAATGAAGACTGTGCACCGCGTGGTGCTTACGTGCGTTGTGCTGGCGTTCATGGTGGCGTTGCTTGCCTCCACGGCATCGGCAACCGCGCAGTGGTCACGGAAGTACGGTGTCTCGTGCCGGACGTGCCATTCGGGGTTCCCGAGGCTCAACGCGTATGGCCAGCGGTTCATGCGCAACGGCTATCAGGACCCGGATGCCGGCGAGCCGGACGGCGACACGCTCGGGAAGAAGCAGCTGAACGACGCGACCTTCATCGACAAGGTCGGGAACCTGTTCGGCGTCCGCCTGAACCTCACGCCCATCGGCCTGAAGACGAACCAGCTCGTGAAGAAGAGCGAGGACGCGGACGACGAGCTCAAGGATCAGTGGGCCTACGGCAACACCAACTGGGTCCAGTTCTTCGTCGCGGGCAGCATCTACAAGAACACGTCGATCTTCATCGAGATGGCGTTCGACGACCGCCACTACCACTACAGCTGGTACAAGTTCGGGTTCCACAACCTCCCTCGGGGGCAGCACGTGGGGCAACCTCGTCGTCGGTAACGTCCCGGCGAGGGACTACGGTTGCTACCCGAATCGACTCAGGATCATGGGGCCCATCAAGGCAGACGTCTTCGCTGTGAAGTCGTCCGGTGGGGCGCCCGAGAACGAGGATGGTGACGTCCTGGTTGATGAGGCGCGCCTGAACAGCAGCGGTTCGCGCCCGGGGCTCCAGTACTACGGCTATCAGGGCCCGGTCCTCCTCTGGGGAGGCATCAGTCCCGGCGACAATGGCGGAGACGCGAACATCGGCTGGGACGCGAACGACAAGGTCCACTACTGGGGCGGCGGCAGGGTCGAGATGCCCGAGGGCTCCAACTGGGAAGGCAGCGGCGTCTCTGCCTGGTACTACAGCGGTACCGACACGGGCGACGGAGCCGCCAGAGCCTCGACCTTCGGCCCGTACGAGAACGCGTACAGC
>JALGWI010000089.1 GCA_025774245.1 bacterium | reverse complement strand
TGAGCACGACCATTCCCATTGGACCATTTCATCCCGTCCTCGAGGAGCCGGAGTACATCACCCTGGAAGTCGACGGCGAGACGGTGCTCGGCGCGGACATCGATCTCGGCCGGAGCCACCGGGGGATGGAGCTCCTCGCACAGGAGAAGACCTACGATCAGTGCATCTTCCTGGTCGAGCGGATCTGCGGGATCTGCTCCGCCTCACACAGCTGGGCGGCGTCGCTCGCCGTCGAGGACATCGTCGGATGCGAGGTCCCGGCGAGGGCGAAGTACCTCCGGACTATCGTCCACGAGCTCGAGCGGCTGCACAGCCACATGCTCTGGGTGGGCCTGGCCGGGCACATCATCGGGTACTGGACCGTCTTCATGTGGGGCTGGAAGTACCGCGAGCCGATCCTCGACGTGCTCGAGATGATCACCGGGAACCGGCAGCACTACGCCTGGTACAAGCCCGGGGGCGTCCGCAGGGACGTGGAGGACGAGATCTGGCCGAAGGTCCTCAAGATCATCGCCGAGTTCGACGCTCATGTCGACATGCTCACGGGCGCCATTCTCGACGACCCGGTCATCCTGGGCCGCCTGAAGGGCGTCGGCATCCTCACGAAGGAAGACGCCATCGCCTACGGAGCGCTCGGGCCGACGGCACGCGGCTCCGGCTTCGATATTGACGTCCGGCGGGACGAGCCGTACGGCGCCTACAGCGAGGTCGACTGGAACGTCATCGTCCAGGACGGATGTGACTGCCTCGCGGTCGCGGTCGTCAGGCTCCTCGAGATGAAGGAGTCGGCCAAGATCGTCCGCCAGTGCATCGAGAAGCTTCCGGGCGGCCCGATCGCGACCGAGATCCGGGAGGTGCCGAGGGGCGAGGGGTGCGGTCACATCGAGGCGCCGCGCGGCGAGACCTTTCACTTCATCCGCTCGAACGGGACGAACATGCCCGAGCGCCACAAGATGAGGGCGCCGACCTTCAACAACATCCCAACGTTCCGACCGAGGGTGAAGGGTGAAACGATCACCGACGCCCTCTTGTGCTTCGCCATCATCGACCCGTGCTACAGCTGCACGGAGCGAATGGCGATCGTCGGTCCTTCCGGCGAGAGGCTCGCGACCTCGAAGGATCTGCTGAAGCTGAGTCACGAGAAGACCGAAGAGCTCAGGAAGAACTCCTAGAGGCCCGGGGGGAAGTTGATGTCACAGATTCTGATTCCGATCGTCATCCCGGCCATAGCCGGCGGCCTGTGCCTCCTCGTTCCCAGGCGGGTCAAGTACGTGCGCGAGGTCATCTCGCTCGCGGCCCTGGCATGGGCGTTCGTCGCCACACTCCGCCTCTTCGGCGCGTGGCCGATCTCGTACCTGAAGGACTGGGTGGTGTTTGGTGACTTCGCGATACAGTTTGACCTTCTCCTGAACCAGTTCAGCTCCTTCATCATCGTGTTCGTCACGTTGTTCGGGTTAGCGATAGGATTGTACTCGACGTCCTGGCTCTCCCAGAAGCACGACGGACGACGATACTACGCGCTCCTCCTCTGGACGGTGGCGGCGAGCTGCGGCGCTGTTCTGGCGAACAACCTCCTGGTCCTGCTGATCTTCTGGGAGGCGCTGACCGCCATCCTCTTCTTCTACGTCAGCCTCGGGAGGAAGAAGGACGAGGCGGCCGACGGAGCGGCCAAGAGCTTTGTGATGCTCGGCCTCTCGGACGCTGCGATGTTCATCGCGATCGCCCTCATCTGGATGAAGTACCGGACGCTCACGATGAGCGAGCTCTCGATCTTCGCGGGAAGCGGGCTCACGGTCACGATGTATCTCCTCATGATGGTCGGGGCGATCACGAAGGCCGGAGCCATGCCGTTCCACACGTGGATCCCGGCCGCCGCGAAGGGCGCGCCGACGCCGGTGATGGCGTTGCTGCCCGCCTCCATCGACAAGCTCCTGGGTATCTACCTCCTCGCGCGCCTCAGCCTCGACATATTCAGCATCGGTCCCGGGCTCTCGCTCGTCCTCATGATCATCGGAGCAGTGACGATCCTGGGGGCCGTCCTGATGGCGCTCATCCAACACGACCTCAAGGTCCTCCTCTCGTACCACGCGATCAGCCAGGTCGGATATATGGTGCTCGGTGTCGGCACGGGGATCCCGATCGGGATCGCCGGCGGCATCTTCCACATGCTCAACCACGCGATCTACAAGGCGTGCCTCTTCCTCTGCGCGGGATCGGTGGAGAAGCAGACCGGGACCACCGAGATCTCGAAGCTGGGCGGCCTCGCCCGGGCGATGCCGATTACGTTCGCGGCGTGCGCGATCGCGGCGTTCGCGATTTCGGGCATCCCGCCCTTCAACGGATACGTCTCGAAGTGGATGGTCTACACGGGCCTGGTCGAGCTCGGTGCCAGGGGGTTCAGCGCCTACTGGATCTTCCTCATCGCGGCGCTCTTCGGAAGCGCGCTGACGCTCGCGTCGTTCGTGAAGGTGCTCTACTCCGGGTTCCTCGGCCAGCGGCCTTCCGCCCTCGCCCGCGTCAAGGAGTCGTCGTGGGCCATGACGATCCCGATGATCGTGCTCGCGGCACTCTGCATCATCTTCGGCGTCTGGGCGAAGTTCCCGATCGACCGGTTCATCAACCCGGTCGTCCACGGCGCGATCGGAACGAGCGTCCGAGGTTCGATCGACCTCGGCATCGGCTACTGGGACCCGACGGTGGCGACGGGCCTCATCATCGTCGGCATCATCTTCGGCCTCGTCGTCTTCACCGTCGGAAGGACTGTGAAGCGTCGCACGGGCAGGATCTTCATCGGCGGCACGGTGCCGCCCGACAACATGGATTCCATGCACGTCACGGGGGCGGGTTTCTACAACACGATCCGCGAGACGAAGGGCCTCTCGGGCCTCTTCGCCAACGCGGAGCAGCGGGTCTTCGACGTGTACGAGATCGGCGGGAGGATGGGAAACGTGGTCGTTCAGGGCCTCCGGGCTCTGCACGACGGCGTTCTCTCGACCTACCTCGCCTGGTCGGTGATCGGCCTGGGCGCGATCGTCTTCGTTCTTCTGAGCGCGCTCGTGAGGGAGCTCGCGAGCAGGCAGTAGCGGGCCCGGGGATTCAAGGGCTCCATCGTACGGAACGACGCACGTTGCTTTCAGGGGTTTAGCGCGGGACTGGCGGGAGACGGGTACATGGAAAACATCACTCCACAGCTGTACACGCTCCTCGTCTTCATGGTGGTCGGCTCGATCGTGGCCATCGAGGCGAGGAACCTCTTGTCGGCCGTGATCTCGGTGAGCGCGGTGGGATTCGCGCTTTCGGTCGCGTTCCTGTTCCTCGGGGCGCCCGACATCGCGATCACGCAGCTGGTCGTCGAGATTCTCGTTCTCATCATCCTGATCCGCGGGACGATTCTCCTCGACAACACGGCCATCGAGAAGGGTCGCGATACGCTGGCGATGGTAGCGTCACTCATCTTCTTCGGTCTGATCCTGGGATTCGGGGCGATGATCTTCGGGAGCACGGGCTTCCCGGAGTTCGGCGAACCGCTCATGCGGGTGTCGAGGGTGTACGTTCAGACCGGTCTTCCGGCTACCTACGCGGCGAACATCGTGGCGGCGGTGATCCTCGACTTCCGGGCTTACGACACGCTCGGCGAGGCGTCCGTCCTGTTCGCGGCGATTCTGGGCGCGCTGGCCCTCCTTCGCAGGAGCGGCTCGGCGACCAGGGAGGAGGTGGTTTCCGCATGAAGGGTATGACCCTGATCGTCAAGACCATCTCCGATTTCGTCGTCGCCTTCATCGTCGTCTTTGGGGCCTACATCGTTCTCTACGGCCACCTCACTCCGGGTGGCGGTTTCTCGGGCGGCGTCATCATCGCGTGCGCCTTCATCCTCCTCATGCTCGCCCACGGGAAGGACGTGGCGTTCTCGAAACTGAGCGAGCGGGCCGCGCACATCCTCGACTCGGCCGGGGCGATCGCGTTTCTCGTGATCGGATGGATCGGCGTCGTAGGCGGCTTCTTCTTCCTCAACGTCTTCGGCAGGGGAGAGCAGTTCAGGCTTCTGAGTTCCGGCATGATCCTCCCGGCGAACATCGCGATCGCCTTCAAGGTCGGGAGCTCTCTGTTTCTCGTGTTCTCAGCGCTGGCGATCTTCCGCAGGCGTTCCTTCAGGTCAATGATCGAGGATGAGCTGCCATGACGGTCTACTTCCTGTGCGTAGTGCTTCTGACGATGGGGCTCTACTGCCTCGTCGCGAAGAAGAACATCGTCAAAAAGGTGATCGGCCTCATCATCATGGAATACGCCGTGAACCTCTACCTGATCATCATCGGGTACAAGCGGGGTGGGGTGGCGCCCGTCATCGAGCGGGGAATGAACCCGGCGGCGCTGGAGAGGTTCGTCGATCCTCTTCCGCAGGCGCTCGTCCTGACGTCGATCGTCATCGGCCTGGGAGTCATGGCGCTGATGGTCGCGATGTGCCTCCGGCTCTATGAGAAGCACGGGACCTTCGACATGTCACAGATCAGCAAGCTGAGGGGATAGCCAATGAACGCTGTACCACTCTTTGTAGCGATTCCGCTGGGTGCGGCATTCCTGATTCCCCTCTTCGGCCTCTGGTGGAAGAAGAGCGGAGAGGTGCTGGCAACCCTGAGCACGTTGGTCCTGGCCGTGATGGCGATCAGTTCGATCGGAGCGCCGGCCGTGACTCACCACATGGGAGGATGGGCGCCCCCGGTGGGCATCGCGCTCGTCTCCGACGGGCTCGCGATCCTGCTCCTGATCGCGGTGAACGTGATCGGGTTCCTGTGCCTCGTCTACTCGCTCAAGTACATGCAGGTGTACTCGGGGCTTCCGAAGTACTACTCCCTCTTCATGCTCATGGTCGCGGGGATGAACGGTGTGGTGGTGTCGGGTGACCTCTTCAATCTTTACGTCTTCCTCGAGATCGCTTCGATCGCGTCGTACGCGCTCGTCGCGTTCGGAGTGGAAGCGGACGAGCTGGAGGCGGGCTTCAAGTACCTCGTTCTCGGCTCGGTCGCGTCCGTCATGATCCTCTTCGCGGTGGGAACGGTCTACGCCGTGACGGGGACGCTCAACATGGCGGACGCCGCGCGGGAGATCAGCACCCGGTTCGGAGGCCCGGAGATGAACCCGGCGCTCCTCCTGGCCGCGGCGCTCTTCCTCATGGGATTCAGCCTGAAGGCGGCGCTCGTGCCGTTCCACGCCTGGCTGCCCGACGCGCACCCGTCGGCGCCGGCGCCGATCTCGGCGATGCTCTCCGGCGTCGTCATCAAGAGCCTCGGCGTCTACGCGATCTGCCGCGTGTTCTTCCACGTGTTCGGTTTCATGCCCGGCGTCACAAGCTCCGTGATCCTCGCGAACATCATGATCTGGTTCTCCGTGCTCTCGATCGTCTTCGGTGGGCTCCTGGCCGTCGGGCAGTGGGATCTGAAGCGGCTCCTCGCCTACAGCTCCGTCGGGCAGATCGGCTACGTGATGCTCGGCATCGGCGTCGGCGCCCGCGTGCTCGCCACCGGCGGCCCCCGCTCCCTCGCGGGCCTCGCGATCCTGGGCGGGCTCTTCCACCTGCTGAACCACGCGGCGTTCAAGTCGCTCCTCTTCCTCGCGTCCGGAGCCATTCAGCAGGCGACCGGCACGAGGGACATGAAGCAGATGGGCGGCCTGAAGGAACGGATGCCGATCACCGCGATGACGACCAACATCGCGGCGCTCTCGATCGCGGGCGTGCCTCCGTTCGCCGGATTCTGGAGCAAGCTCATCATCATCTTCGCGGCCGTCAAGGCGGGCCTTCTGGTGGTGTCGTTCATCGCGATCGCGATGGCTTTCGTGACGCTCGTCTACTACGTCAAGCTGCAGCGCGAGGTTCTCTTCGGGACGGTCCGGGGCGCCGTCGAGAATGCCCGGGAGGTTCCGGCGCTCATGTACGTGCCTCTGATCATCCTGGCCATCTTCTGTGTGGGGTTCGGACTCCTCTATCCCGTCTTAGGGTATCGGATCCTCGAGCCGGCCAGAGACGCTCTCCTGAACGGTGCGGAGTATATCAAGCTGGTCCTCGGCTAGGGGGTAAGGAGCACCGATGGACACACTCAAGCGACGACTTCTCGATTTCACCATCATCTTCGGCCTGTGGCTGTTGCTGACGTGGTCGCTCGACTGGCAGGGGCTGATCGTCGGGGCGATCCTGGCCGTCCTCATCGCGTTCTTCCTCTCGGGGCTCCTTCCCGAGAAGGCGGGGCGGCTCTTCAGCCCGGTGCGGTGGTTCTGGGCGCTCGTGCACATGGCCTTGCTCTCGTTCTGGATCATCGTGGCGAACTTCGACGTCCTCTATCGGGTGGTCCACCCGAACCTGCCCATCCGGCCGGGGATCGTGAAGATCAAGACGACGCTCAAGAGCGACCAGGCGAAGGCGTTCCTGGCGAACTCGATCACGCTGACTCCCGGCACGCTGACCGTCGACGTCATCGGCGACTCGCTCTACGTTCACTGGATCAACGTTCACGAGCGTCTCGAAGACACCGAGGCGATGACCCGCGACATCGCTGGTCGGTTCGAGTCGACCTTGAGGAGGGTGTTCGACTGATGCTTACGTTTCTGATGCTGCTCATCATCGGCTGCTTCCTGTGCCTCTTCAGAGTGGCCATGGGTCCCACGCCCCCCGATCGGGCGGTCGCGATCGACACGATCGGCATTATGGTGGTGGGGATCTGCGCGATCTTCGGGATCGTCACGGGACAGGACTTCTACCTGAACGTGGCGATCGCATGGGCGCTGCTGGCCTTCATAGGTACCCTGGCGCTTGCGAAGTACCTGGAGGGGAGGGGATTCGATGAATAGCGGGGTGGTACCTTACATTCTGATCTCGATCGGGGTGTTCTTCGATCTCGTGGGCGCCATCGGCCTCCTCAGGCTGCCGGACGTCTACAACAGACTCCAGGCGGCGACGAAGTGCGTCACACTCGGCACGTGCCTCATCCTCGTAGGCGTGCTGGTTCACAGTGGGTGGAACGCGATGGGCATCAAGGCTCTCCTGGCGGCGGTCTTCGTTCTCTGGACCTCGCCGACCGGCAGCCACGCCCTCGCGAGGGGCGCGCACATCGCCGGCGTCCCGCTGTGGGAGAGAAGCGTTGTCGACAAGTACAGGGAGGACACCGGGCACTAGCCTGCTTCGTTCGCCTCTCGTTGCCGAGCGTTTCGAGAACGGATCTTGCTGAGAGAGCGGATACCACTTACGGACCCGACATCGAGGAGACTGGACCGGCCATGAGAAAACCCAAGCTCAGGGAGCTCAAGGAGGCGCTGACGGCGGTCGTCAAGGGGCCGTATACAACCGGCTTCCCGTTCACGCCGCTTCAGCCCGCGGAGGCCTTCCGCGGTCAGCCGGAGTACAACGAGGACGATTGCATCGGGTGTGGTGCCTGTGCGGAGGTGTGTCCGGCGAGGACGATCGATGTGATCGACGAGGGCGACACGCGCACCCTCATCCACCACTACGACAACTGTATCTACTGCGGTCAGTGCGAGGCCTACTGCACGACGAAGACGGGGATCGTTCTCGGGCACAACTTCGCCCTGGCCGTCTTCGATCGCGCCCAGGCGGTGACGAAGGTGGAGAAGGAGCTCGTCCGCTGCGAACACTGCGGAGACGTCGTCTCGACGCTCGAGCACCTGAGGTGGATCGCGCGGAAGACCGGATCTCTGGCGGTGGCGAACCCGACGCTCATGGTGGCGCTCCACAAGAGCCTCGGCATAACCGCCGATCCGTCGGCGCGTCCGGAGGAGAAGCCGATCACGAGGGGCGACAGCTACCTCGTCATGTGCCCGGCGTGCAGGCGCGAGGTCTACCTTACGGAGGACTGGCAGGGCTAGCGCCCGCGCACAGCGTCGCGAAA
>JALGWI010000088.1 GCA_025774245.1 bacterium | reverse complement strand
GCGTGACGTCGTGAAAGTCGAGGGCGAATCCGGCCTACAGTCGAGCTTCAGGATGGGCTCCTTTGAGGAGGTGGGTAGCTCCGCGGTGTTCTGGGCGCCGCTTCACTCTGTGCAGGAGTCTTCCGGTAGGACCGGGTCGTGGAAATCCACCGCCACGCGCAACTACTACTTCCACGATGCGCACGAGCGAGTCGGCCGGTGGCTGGTCGATGGGAATGACCTGCTCTTCACCTCAAACAGACGGGTCTGGTCGAGAGGCGAGTACGACGATTCCGGATCCGTTCTGGGAGTTCTCTACGAAGTCGTCGAGTCCGACACGAACGGTGACGGCGAGCTCACGGAAGACGATGTTACCTCGCTTGCGTTCTCCGACGCGCGGGGGCGGGGGTACACGGTTGCCACGCAAGGGATCGAGGGTATCAGCGACTACTCCGTTCTGTCGGATTCGGTGGTCGTTGTGCTCTGTAGAACGGGCGAGGACGTTCGCGCCATAGAGCTGGACTTTGATTCCATGGAAGTGCTCCATGACAGTTCTGTTGTCTCGGTGCCGGAGTAGCGCCGAACAGAAGACCCGCGATCGCCCTGGGGCATCCAGTTCCGGAAGGGTGTTGACACATTACACCTCCCGAGAGTGTGATCGGCCGACGGCTCCCCAGGAGATCTCTGAGGGTGTGCGGCCGCGAGTTCGGTAACCACGGTGCGTACGTTCGTCGTTGTAGAACGTGAGGAAGCCCGCCAGGGAGCGTTCGAGTTGATCCCTGTTGGTGAAGTAGCGTCGCCGGAAGGCGACATGCCAATGCTCATGGAGGATCGTTCCCTGGAGACGTTCCACGAACCCGTTGGCCCATGGATGTCCGAGCTTTGTCCGCGTGTGGGCCTTCGCCTGTCCGTACACTGAGCTGGGGTGCCATCAAGGCACTCTATCAGGGGTTTCAGTAGCCACCCACCTCCGATCGAGCCACACCAGATGCTGGTCTGGTCGGGAGAGCGAGTCGATGCGCTTCATCCACACAGCCGATTGGCACCTGGGCAGGCTCTTCCACGGCGTTCATCTCACCGAGGATCAGGCCCAGCTCCTGGACCAGTTCGTCGATCTCGTCAAGTCGAGCAAGCCCGATCTCGTGATCGTTGCAGGTGACGTCTACGACCGCGCCATCCCCCCTCCTCCCGCCGTCGAACTCCTGAACGACACAGTCTCCCGCATCGTTCTCAGTCTCAACACACCGATGCTCCTAATCGCGGGAAACCACGACAGCCCCGAACGCCTCGGATTCGGGGCGGACCTGCTCTCTCAGCAGAGCCTCCACATCTTCAGCCGAATCGGCGCGCCATCCACTCCGCTGCAGCTCGATGACAAGCAGGGCACGGTCAACGTGCACGCTCTTCCCTACGCGGAGCCCGCGGTCGTCCGCCAGGAGCTTCAGCTCGAAGATGTGAAGGACCACGACGCCGCGATGAAGGCGCTCCTCGATCGCGTTCGCGGCACGAAAGCCGACGGGGAGAGATCGGTGCTGGTGACGCACGCGTTCGTGACGGGCGGGAAGGTCTCCGAGTCGGAGAGACCGCTGTCCGTCGGAGGCGCCGGGCAGGTGACCAAGGGCAGGTTCTCGGGGTTCGACTACGTTGCCCTCGGACACCTCCACAGACCACAATCGGTGGGGAAGGCTGCTCGCTACGCGGGCTCGCTCATGAAGTACTCGTTCTCGGAGGCAGATCACCAGAAATCGGTGAGCATCGTCGAGATGGACGGGAAGGGGAAGTGTTCCGTCGAAGAGGTGAGCCTGACGCCCAAGAGGGACGTCCGGAAGATCCGTGGACACATGAAGGCGATCCTCGAGAAGCGCCCCGGTGTGAAAACGAGAGATGACTACCTGATGGTGACGCTGCTCGACAAGGGCGCCATCCTCGATGCCATGGGGAAGCTCCGCGAGATCTACCCGAACGTCCTGCACATCGAGCGCCCCAGGCTCGTTCAATCGGATGCGCCTGCAGGTCGCGGCATCGACCACCGACGCATGTCCGACGAGGAGTTGTTCTCAGCGTTCTTCGAGCAGGTGACCGGGGAAGAGCTGACTCCAGCCCAGCTGGGCGCATACAGCGAGGTGGTCGAAGAGGTGCGACAGCAGGAAAGGGAGGCCTGAGCGTGAAGCCTGTTCGCCTCGAGATGCGGGCATTCGGCCCCTACGCCTCTGTGGAGGTCGTCGACTTCCGCGAACTCGGGGATCGCTCTCTCTTCCTTGTCCACGGGCCTACCGGGTCCGGCAAGACCAGCATCCTCGACGCCATCTGCTTCGCCCTGTACGGGGATACGTCCGGGAGCGACCGCGACGGCAAGCACATGCGCAGTGATCACGCGGATCCCTCCGAGACCACCGAGGTCACGCTCGATTTCGCGCTGGGCGAGCGGGACTTCCGGGTAGCCCGTTCTCCGGAGCAAGTTCGGGAGAAGAAGCGGGGGGAAGGACTCACGAGTGTCCCCGCGAAGGCAACTCTCTGGGATCGCTCGGGCATCATCAGCCCCGGTAAGGATGGCAGGATTCTGGCGACTGGCTCACGGGACGTCACCGAGGAGGTAGAAGGGCTCCTGGGCTTCAGGAGCGACCAGTTTCGCCAGGTCATCATGCTCCCTCAGGGGGAGTTCCGCCGGCTTCTCTTCAGCAAGTCCGATGCCCGCGAGAAGATCCTCGAGGCGCTCTTCAGGACGGACTTCTACAGAATCCTCCAGGAGGCGCTCAAGGAGAGAGCCAAAGGCGTCAAGTCCAGCATCGAGTTCGCCCGGCGCGAGCGGGAACTCGTTCTCAACCAGGCGGACGCAGACGACGAAGAGGACCTGGTCGAGAAGCGCGACGGCGCGAAGGAGGAGCTCGACGAAGCAAAGGCCGAGTTCGAGAAGGTCAAGAAGGCTGAAGAGGCAGCACGCAAGCACTTGAGCGACGGCGAGAAAGCAGCCGAGAAGCTAGCCGAACTCGCCGCTGCTCGAGAGGAGACGAAGCTCCTCGAGAAGGAGCGTGCCGGGTTCGAGAAGAAGGCCGAGCAGCTTGCGGCAGCGCGCAAGGCCACAGCACTGGTGAGGTCTGAAGAGGCCGTTGCAGAGCGAGAGAACGACGTCGAGGATGCCGCTGAGGAGGTGTCCGCTGCCAAGGAGGTCGTCGAGGAGTCCCAGGAAACCAAGGGGGCGGCGGACGACTTGCTGAAAGCGGAGAACGCGAGGAAGACAGAGCGGAAGGAAGCTGCCACGGCGGTCACACAACTGACTGCACTCGCTCCGAAGGTCAAGGCGCTGGGAGAGGCGCAGAAGGCTGAGGACGATGCAGCGCGTGCACTCACCCGCGAGAAGCGAGCGAAGGACGGTGCCGACGAGGCTCTCAAGAAGCAGCAATCAGAGCTCACCAACCTTCGGCGCGAACTCTCCGAGGCGGGGAAGTCGGCAGCGAAGGTGGAGGGTCACGAAGAGAAGCTTGAGAAGGCGGAGCGCCAGTACCACGACCGCCTGGATCTCGAGAACCTGAGGAAGACGCACGAGGATGCCGAGGCTGGACGGGACGAGGCCCGCGAGGCGGTGACTGAGTTCGAGGAGCGGCTGGAGGAGGCCAGGGAGTCGCTCGATAGTGCCTCGAATCAGCTGAAAGAGACGCAGGACACGCTGATCGGTGCGGAGAAGGGTGTCGCACAGATAGATGGGCTCAGAAAGACGGCGGAGGAAGCGCGTCGCGTGTTTCAGAGGCGCACCCGACTCGCTGAGATTCAGGACAAGGAACTGCCAGCGGCGAGCAAGGCGACCAAGGCCGCCGCCCGCAGCCTGAGTCGGGCTGAAGTGGAACTCGCGAAGAGGCGAGATGACCTCGAAGCTGCACAGGACGCCCTCAGAGACGGTCAGGCAGCGGTACTCGCCCAGAGTCTGGTCCCGGATGAACCCTGCCCGGTCTGTGGCTCGACCGACCACCCGCGCCCGGCGCCGCCACGTGAGGAGCTCCCTTCCGAGGAGTCTCTTGAGCATCAGCGAGAGAGCATCGTCGATCAGGAGGGAGTGGTCGAAGAAGCTCGGAACACCGAGCAAGCGTCCCGGCAGGTGACTGGGAAGCTCGAGAGCGAAGCAGCGACACTCGAGAAGGAGCTTGGCAAACTCAAGACCGCTGATCTCGCCGAGTTGAAGCGGGAATCCGAATCGGCTGACGAGGTCCTGGCGGAAGCTGAGGCATCGACGAAGACCCGTGACGAGCTTGCTGCGTCGAAGAAACGACTGCTGAAGGACGAGGAAGACGGCAAGGCGCTGGTGAAGAAGCTCGACGATGAGCTGAAGCGCGCACAGAAGTCGGTCAGTGAAGCCGAAAAGGAGTTCACCAAGCTGTCGACGAACATCTCGTCGCTGGAGAAGCGCCTGGGGACGCTGAAGAACGTCGATCCGGACGAGTTGGAGCGCAAGCAAGAGGCCGCCCGATCTGCTGTCGATGATGCGAAGGCGGCCGGACAGAGGCAGGAGAGGCTGTCCAGTGATCTGGAAGCTGCCGAGGAATCGGAGAAGGAGCTCAAGGAGCGACTGAAGGCGCACTCCAAGGCAGTGGAGGCTGCCTCGAGAACCGAGGCGGAGAGGGCTCAGAGCGTCGTCGACTTGGAAGCCGACGTGCCCAAGGACATGAGGCTACCGAAGGCGCTTGATCGCGCCCTGAAGAAGGCCGGGAAGACAGCCAATGCACTCGAGACAGCGCTCGAAGAAGCACGGGAGAGCGCTCAAGAGGCAGCGGAGGAGCTGAGAGAGGCGACGACGACTCTCTCCAAGGCGAAGAAGGCTCACACCACCGCGAAACGTCGCGCGAAGACGCAGAGAGAGAAGTTCAAGGCGGGTCTGACTGCTGCTGGTTTCAAGAGCGACGCTGCTTACGAGAGCGCCAAGCTCGACTCTGATGATATGTCCGAACTCGATGCCGAGATCAAGTTGTACGAGGGCAACCTGAAGGCCGCGGAGAAGCGTCTGGACCGGGCCAAGAACGAAGCCAAGGGCGTGAAGAAGCCAAACCTCGCGAAGCTGACGAGCGCTGTCGAGACAGCCGAGAAGGAATCGGAGGGGATCCAGCAGCTGAAGGGAGAGCTCTCGGAGTCGTCGAAGCAGCTGAAGCGGTGGCTCAAGGACCTGCGGAAGGCGGAGCGGGAGTCGAAGAAGTTCGAGAAGGAATACGAGACCATCGGCTACATCGCTGACGTCGCAAACGGCAAGAATGACCGACGCGTGACGTTTCAGAGGTTCGTGCTCGGAGCTCTTCTCGACGACGTTCTCCGCGAAGCCTCTGTCCGGCTCACCGAGATGAGCAAGGGACGCTTCGCGCTTCAGCGAGCGCTGGGACAGGGTGACCGAAGGAAGACCGGCGGACTCGATCTGGAAGTAACCGACTCCCACACCGGTACCAGCCGGCCGGTGCAGAGCCTCTCAGGCGGCGAGAGCTTCCTCGCGTCGCTTTCGCTCGCCCTGGCGCTGGCGGAGGTTGTGCAAGCCTACACGGGAGGTGTGTATCTCGAGACGATCTTTGTCGACGAGGGCTTTGGGAGCCTAGATTCGGAGGCACTGGAACTGGCAGTGCGGACCCTGATCGATCTCCAGAGCGGTGGTCGACTGGTCGGGATCATCTCGCATGTGAGCGAGCTCAAGGAACTCGTCGACGCGCGGCTGGAGGTCGTACCGGATCTGCACGGTAGCAGCACGCGTTTCGTAGTGTAAGCGACGCCGTCGCGGACGCGCTCGGGATCCGCATCACCTCGATGCCGATCACGGCGGAGAAGGTGGCGCTGGCGGTGGCCAAGGACGGAAACGGGTGAGGTCCGCATTGTACCGGGACCTTACCCGATCAGAGAAGAGAACGAATCGATGAGCGTCAGCCTTCTAGCGCAGGCTGGCGCTTCTCCTTTCTACGCCGCGAGAACCCGGCGGTGCCAAGCACGAACAGCACCGCCCACAGCATCGCGATGTCGATGGGAAGCCGATAGCGCACGAGCGCGGGGTACGCGAGGAACGGCGCGGCCACGAGGATCGCGAACGCGACCGTCCCCCAGAGGATGGGCGCCGTGCCCCGACGCTCCTTCGCAGTGCCGAGCAAGTACCCGAACGCCAGGAGGAGGAAGAGGTACGGGAGGCCGACCGCGGCGTTGACGAGGAGGTTCCCCCTTCGTGAGAACGGCTTCCAGAGCTCCGCCTGCCTGATGACCGCGAGCTCCGCGAAGCGTCTCGGGTTCTCCCGGATGAACTCCATCGCCTCACGCTTCGCGACCTGTCCCATCTCGATCTCGGGGAGATGCTCGATCGTCTCCACGTACGGATTGAAGGTCTCCGTGTGGTCGACGACGGTCACGCCGGTCGCGTCGGGGTTGTTGGACTTCCACAGATCGACGCCCGCCTTGCTCGTTGTCAACACGGGCTCGCCGAACGCCGCGTAGTTTCGGATCGGCCACGGCAGGAAGATCAGGACGACGAGCACGACGTAGACACCCGCCCGCCTGAGCGCGAGGCGCTTCCCTCCGCTCGTGTCCTTCCTCGCGCGCACGAGCATGTAGATCGGCGGGAAGATGATCACGGCCGGAATGAGCGGCAGGCGCGTCAGTACCGCGATGCCTCCCAGGACGCCCGCTGCGACTGCCGACCACATCGAATCGTGCGGTTCGGTCAGGACGAGCGCGAGCCAGGGGAGGAGCACGATCGGCAGAAGGGCCTCGCTGATCACGAGCCCCGAGTTCGCCAGGATCATGGGGTGGATCGAGAACGGTATCGCAAGGACGAACGAGCGGCGCACCGACAACCCGATGCGCCTCCAGATGAAGAAGGCGGCCAGCGAGAGCAGGATCGCCGGGAGCGCAGCGTACCAACGGAGGAGGGGGACGGGAGGTTCGCCCGCGAGGTGCGGCGGGATGATGTAGAGCACCATCCCCGGCGCCCGCATCGTCGTCGGGACGCCGTGCCTCGTGTAGCCATTTCCCGCTACGAGGTTCTTGGCGATCCCCGCGTAGGACACCTCGTCACCGACGAGGCGATCCTGCACATGCCCCAGGAGGACGCGCATGGCCGCGCCCGACGCGACCACGCCAATGACGACGAGGATGACGATGGCGATGATCGTCCGTGTGCGGTCGGTCATGGGCGAGCCTCCTGTCGAGGTGGAGCCGAGGGCGGTCTCTTCGTCGAGATCCTGAGGCCCACGCTATCATCTGCGATGAGCGGGGGTCAAGCACAGCACGCCGCGCGCGAGGGACGGAGGCGGGCCCAGAGTCGGGTTTTGATTGAATGACTATTCAGTCAGCATGCCACAAGCAAGGCTTATATATTGAACTTCATCTCCAATAGTGGTACAATGCCCGACGGTGGAGAGTAGTGTGCTACTTGCCCACAGGCGGCCCATCCGGGCCGCAAACAGGAGGGTGCTGAGATGAAGTCCGTGCTCATTGTGCTCGCGCTGGTGCTGGTCGCCTCGATCTCCGGAATCGGGACCGCGGCGATTCCGCAGACCCTGAGTTACCAGGGTGCTCTGACCGATGAAGCCGGGAGCGTCGTCGCTGACGGGAACTACAGCGTCACCTTCCACATCTACAGCGCCGTCACTGGAGGAAGCCCGGTCTGGAGTGAGACCCGGAGCCTCCCGGTCGAGGATGGGATCCTGAACGCGATCCTGGGGACCGTGGCGACTCTCGATCTTCCGTTCGACGTTGCGTACTGGCTCGGGATCCAGATCGAAGGCGGATCGGAACTCGCCCCCCGGACGGAACTCACCGCCGCACCATATGCGCTCCGGGCTGCTGTGGCCGACGTCGGCGCAGACGACGACTGGGAGTTCTCCGGGAACGACATCTACCATCTCACCGGTAACGTCGGCATCGGAACATCGAGTCCGACCGAAGCTCTCGACGTTGCAGGAACTGCCAGGGTCGAGGGAATCGAGATGCCCACAGGGGCCGCCGACGGCTACGTGCTCACGTCCGACGCGAGCGGGACCGGATCGTGGCAGCCGTCGCCGGCGGGGGACATCACGGCGGTTCACGCGGACGCCGGCCTCACCGGGGGCGCCGCGTCT
>JALGWI010000124.1 GCA_025774245.1 bacterium | reverse complement strand
AGCTGGTTCGGAACGCACACCGGACGCATGGAGAGGACGAACCTCCTGATTCAGGCGGTCGTGCTCAGCGTTCTGGGGTGGAGTTTCGCGATCGCGTGGAAACGGAGGGGGCGACACCGGCAGTACGCGATCCTGAGCGCGGCGATCGTGCTGTGCTACTGGGGGATGACGTCGCTCGTCCGGCCGCTTCTCCGCTACATGGTGCCGGCCATCGGGCTGCTCTTCGTGCTGCTGCCGGGATGCCTCATCCGCGTCTTCGGAGAGGGCGGGATCCTGCGTGCGCTGCCCTGCTGGTCAGTCACAGCGGGAGGTCGCCTGGATTGCTCCCCACGTCACGTGGGCCGCTGCCGTCGGGCAGGGGTTCGGATCCCCGAAGCTGACTGAGAGCGAATCCCCTGATTCCCAGTAGTGCGTCCCTACCGTGAGGCACCTTCCCATCTGTTTGTCGAACCCTCCCACACGACATCGATTCATCTACTCCGCACCAGCGTCACGCCGACGCCGGACGCGCGAGAGCATGGAGCGCGGCCGTAGCAGTATCGCAGGCAGCGCACTGCGGTCGTGGGGATTCGTCGAGAGGCGATGGAAAGCGCAGCTTCTGCGCGGAATTAGCAGTGGGTGATTGACTAAACGGACACAGCATGGTATAGTGGCGCACTTATGATTGGCATTTCCTCATCGATGGCTGAGCCAGTGATTCAGTCTGCCGGGCCGTCGGGAGAGTGCTACGAGAGCCAGCGCGAGCGCGTGACCCCGCAGGTGTGGCGGGTAAGCACGCGTATTGAGAGTGAGCTGAGCGCGGAGACCAGACCGGCGCGTCCGAGGGAGAAGACCGAGGGGCGCCACTGACGGAGGAGGGCAGCGGGATGAGAACGGCGATCGTGCTGTGCGTCGTGTTCCTGGTTGCCGGAGCAGTCCTGGGACAGCAGGGCTTCCCCCAGACGATGAGCTACCAGGGTGTGCTTCGACACGAAGACGGGAGTGCGGTTCCCGATGGCGAGTATGAGATCACGTTCAGGCTGTACGATTCGGAAGCCGCACGGGGCATGGTCTGGGAGGAGACGCAGCTCGTGCCGGTGGAAGTGGGGGTGTTCAATGCCCTCCTCGGCGCGGTAGCGCCGCTCGACCTCCCGTTCGACCGGACCTACTGGCTCGGTGTCACCATCGGGCCGGGCGGGATCGAGCTCACACCGCGGACCGAACTGGCAGCCACCGGATACAGCCTCACGGCGAGGACTGTCGTAGACGAGGCAGTGACAACGCCGAAGCTCGCCGACGGTGCGGTGACCGAGGACAAGCTAGCTGCCGGCGCAGTTACGACCGAGGCGATTCAGGACGCGACGATCGGGCTGGCCGACATCGCCCAGAACGGCGCGGAGCCGTGGCAGGTTCTGAAGTGGACCGGGTCCGAATGGATCATGGAGGACGACTTCGGAGTAGAGGGGCCGATCGCGGCAGTCTACGGTGACTCGGGTCTCGTCGGGTACGGCTACGAGGGTGCGGTCGGTCTCTCCATCGCGACCGAAGGCGTGGAGGAGCACATGCTGAGCTCCGGCGCCGTGACGACCGACAAGATCGAGGACGGGACGATCGAGTTCGATGACATCGGCCAGAACGAAGTTTGGCCGGGCCAGATCATGAAGTGGAGTGGTGGTCGGGGCACCTGGGTGGCGAGTGTGGACTCGGTTGGTGTGGCGAGCGTAGTGGCGGGGGAGGGTCTGACGGGCGGCGGCGGAGGCAGGGAGGTTGTGCTCGACGTCGACTTCTCGGGTACCGGCACGGCGACATCGGCGGCTCGTGGCGACCACGATCACGACGAGACGTACGTCGGAGAAGGCGAGGAGGACGTGATCACGAGCACGATGATCGCGGAGAAGGAAGTCAAGACGGCCGACCTCGACGATCTGGCGGTGACCGCGACGAAGCTGGGGGACGCGGCGGTGACGACGGAGAAGCTCGAGGAGAGCGCGGTCACGACGGAGAAGCTCGGGAAGGACGCCGTGACCGGCGACAAGCTCGGGGCGGCGGCAGTGAGCGCCGCCAAGATCGACACGAGCGCCGTGACGACGGAGAAGATCTCGAAGGGCGCCGTGACCGGCGACAAGATCCAGCAGGACGCGGTCGCCTCGGAGAAGATCCTCGACAGAAGCATCGGGTTCATTGATCTGGGCCAGAACAGCGCCGCCGACGGGGAGGTGATCAGGTGGAGCGATCGCAGGGGAGGGTGGACGGCGGCACCGGACTCGGTCGGCGTCAGTAGGGTGACGGCCGGTTCGGGTCTCACGGGTGGCGGGTCAGGAGACGTGCTGCTGGATGTCGACTTCGATGGAACGGGTCTGGCCGAAGCGGCCGCGCGGAGCGATCACGATCACGACGAAACGTACATCGGTG